>JBARXP010000374.1:0-2950 GCA_049647405.1 Elainellaceae cyanobacterium
GAGCACGGGCACCGTGCGAGCCAGCCGTGAAGCGAGAACTGGGCATAAGATCGCTAGGGCGGTAAGGACGGCCTCCTCCGCAAAATCGGGGGCGACTCAGACGGGGGTGCGGTGGGACGGTCGATTGCAACCGCCCCTCGTGGATTGCCCGGTGCGTCGTGGCCAAGTTGGCAGTTAAAAGAGGGAAGGCATTGGCGAGGCCGCCACGATCACGCGGCAGCGAGTTGCCGAAGCGTAGGACGAAGGATCGACGGAGCGCGATAGCGCGGAGATGGCAACGCCCCGAAGGGGTGAGGAAAGCGGGTGCCCTTTGGGCGGATTGACGAGCAAATTTGATCCCAGAGGACGGAGCGAACGGCGTTGACTAGCTCTTGCGGCGAAGCACCAAACCTAGGCCAGCTACGACGACCAGCAAGCCGATTAACCAGAGCCACCATTGAGATGATTGCTCGGGTGTTTCTTCGACCACCTCAACGGGTGCGACTTCGGCAGGTTCTTTGGTTTTTGGTTCGGGTGCGGCTATTTCTTCGATAACGACTGGAACTGCCCTCTTCAAGGGATCAGGTAATTCTACGTTATTTAAGACTTCTGACTTACCAGTTTGCACTGCCAAGTGCTCGGGGAAGGCTTCTAATAATTCTGAATGTCTGCTGGCATACGTAGGATGTAACTCAAGCGCGATATCGACCGCCCTAGCTAAAGAAGGTTCATCTTTTAGATCGGGGTCATTTTTCAACTGATTCAAGAGAACAAGATCTTCCCCTAAGCCCAAAACAACCACGCCAAGCAAAGCGGCAGAATGAATGGACTCTTGCCATGATGTTTCAGGAGTTCCTGTATTTGAGTTTTCAATAATCACATTGATTGTTGTATCTGTGGTTTGCTGTGCATTAAACTCCGTATTTACGCGTTCTAGTAAAAACGCCCTTGCTTCGCCAGTTCCGAACCTGCCGATAGCTTGATACCCAGAACTCAGGAGGTTTAAGCGCAGATCAACGTCAGCGTCCGTAGTCTCGATTGCTTCAACTGCGTTTATAACTTTAGGTAGTTGAACCTGATTTGGCATGACAGATCCAACTAAGCCAAGGGCGTAAAACGCCTGTCTGGCCATTTCTGTATCTGAGGTATCACGGATAACTTCATATAGCTCAGTCGCGATTCTCTGATCATAATTTTCTATCAAGTGTTCGTCGTATGGGCGGTGTGGCAGCCTTTCTTCGTCTAGCTTAGTTATCGTATTAAGGTATGATTCGGCACTACTAGCCAACGTAGGCTGAATCAGGAGTAAAAAAGTGAGCAATAACTTTATTTCTTTCATATCCAAAACGGGTCTCAATCAAGTAGATCACGTTGAAGCTGATTAACTGTGTCACCGTCACCGCGCGCAGAGACTCCTTCACAACCACTCCCCCAAAGTATGTTGTGCTCTACGCATTCATGCGGGCGGCCAAAATTATGAAGTAATTCGTGAGCCAGTGTTCCGGGACTGTAGTCTCCACTGTCGATGACAATATGTGTTCCAGGCTGGTCAGCCCATCCTGCCGCGTCAGTAATTTCTAGTGGAACGAAGACTCGATAACCCAAATTGTCCATACTGCTGAAAACTATAGACAGATTATTCAGACTAACCGTTCGATGCGAAGTTGTGGTTCCACTTATCGTAGGTAAAAAGGCTGTTGGGACGATCAAATCACCATCTCGATCTTTTGACCGGATGACCTCGTTGCTCTCTTGGTAGATCCGATAGATTGTGCTTTCGTCAACTGAAGTGTGTCTGCCGACTCCCATTCGCCGTGTTTTCGTATTCTTAACAACGACTTTAATAACGTCTTCGAAGGCTACGCTTCCGTCAAACTCTAGTTTCAGTGTAATTTTGCCTTCACCTGAGCTGACTCCTTCGAGCCAAAGTATCCTTCGTGTGTTTATAATGTCGATCAAGTCAGCCTTTTCTGTCGAATCGGATAAATCCCAGCTTTTCAGTGTTGAACCTATGGATGAGCCGACAACTCCAATGCTTGCATTGCTATCGCTGGGACTAAGCTCGATACCTTGTGTAGCTGCGGCGACAAGCATGGTAGAACTCTTATCAAAACGATCTTTCCAAAGACGTGCACCAAATTCACCCGAAGTCTTCTCTAACTTGATTGATATCGTCCCGCTGGTGATCGTATCTATCGAAGGAAAGTTGATTCTTAACGAAGCACTGTCGTTTTCAGCGTTTACTAATTTATCACTCCCTGAGATTTGAGCTACATCTGCTTCTCCATTTAAATCGTCATCATCATTGTTCACAAGCAGCTGGATGCCGTCGGTCTCTTCTCTGTCCTCAGGTAATTGATCGGGCAGCGGTATTGAGTAGCTTCCACTTGCCCCTATAAACGCAGGTTTGGCTGCATACTCCGAAGCCTCTAAGTCCATCTTGAGTAGCCTATCTGCTTTAGACCGCCAAAAAAATGCCGCAGCAATGGGGTCTAGCGGGGTGCAAAACTCTGACGATTGATACACTAGTTTCATCTTTTAACGGCTATTTTCAGAGAGTAAGCAGCCTAATCCGCGCTGTCACTGCTTTTCAGCTAGGCGACGCTACGCGCTTTCAGATCGTTCAACAAGTATTCGGGATGCACTTGAGCAATCTGTAGCAAGCGCGCAGACGGGCCGGACGGATGACGTTCGTCCTGCTCCCATTTGCGCACGGTGTTGACGCTGACGTTCAAGACCTTGGCAAAGAGCCCCTGGCTCAGTTGCAGAGTCTCGCGCACCTTGCGCACTTCCTCCGCAGTGTAAGCGGGTGGTTCGTCGGGGACAGCGATCACGGTTTTACGAAGCGTCTGCTTCCCTTCAAGGTGTGCAATCACTTCGTTTACGCCTCCGATGAGTTGGTCAAAATCTGTATCATTCATGGTCTTTTGCCTCCTGTATTTTTGCTTCGATGATGGTGCTTAATTCTTTG
>JBARXP010000375.1:0-2119 GCA_049647405.1 Elainellaceae cyanobacterium
GAAGGCTGAGATAAGACCCGTAGAACTTGAACCGGCCCTGTAAAGGTATACCGGCGTAAGGAAAGGAATTATAAGTGCCTCACATAATTGTTGAATATTCGGACAACCTGTCCCGGATTAACATCCCGCTTCTGCTATCAGAGCTTCATGACGAGCTGGCCGCGCAGGACACAGTTACAAAATCCGCCATCAAATCCAGAGCGATCGCGATTCCCGAAGAAAACGTGATTCTAGGCGATGAAGATGATTATGATGAGCTTTTGCACATCACAATCAAGCTTTTGCCGGGCCGCAATGATGATCTGAAAAAAAACATGGCAAGAGCTCTGTATAGCGTTGCCTGCGGCGCGGTTCGAGCGGAATACGATAATTGCTCGGTCACGGTGGAGGTCATGGAACTTCACGCTGAAAGCTACACAAAATAATTTTGGATACACTAAAACTCTAGGAGAAAACATATGTCCCCCAAAGATAACCCGAACAGCGCCGTTGGCGTTTGCCCCTCAACCACACACGTAACGCGCGGCCCTTTGCCCGCCTCAAAGAAAACTTACATTGGTGATCTGAAGGTTCCCATGCGTGAGATTGAGCTGACCAATGATGAAAAATTCACCGTCTACGATACCTCAGGTCCGTATACGGATGAAACGGCTGATCTGGACATTATGCGCGGCCTGCCCAAAACACGTACCAAATGGGTCTTAGGGCGCGGCGATGTTGAGGAGGTGCCGGGCCGTGCGGTGAAGCCCATCGATAACGGGTACAAGGACGAAGCCCAGATGCAGCGCCGCAAGGTTAAGCACGAAAAATTCCCAGCCAGCCCCGATAAACCTTTAAGAGGAAAGCCCGGCGCAAACGTTACGCAAATGCATTACGCGCGCAAGGGCATCATCACGCCGGAGATGGAATACATTGCCATCCGTGAAAATCAACAGCGCGAGGCCGTGCATGACATGGCAAAGTATGGCGAAGGATTCGGCGCGCACCTGCCGGATTTCATCACGCCTGAATTCGTCAGGCAGGAAGTGGCCGAAGGCCGCGCGATCATCCCAGCAAACATTAACCACACAGAGCTTGAGCCGATGATCATTGGCCGCAATTTTTTGGTTAAGATTAATGCGAATATCGGGAATTCTGCCGTCACATCGTCTATCGGCGAGGAGGTCGATAAAATGGTGTGGGCCATTCGTTGGGGCGCGGACACGGTGATGGACCTGTCCACCGGCAAAGACATTCACGACACGCGCGAATGGATTATCCGCAATTCACCTGTGCCGATCGGGACAGTGCCGATTTACCAAGCGCTGGAGAAGGTGGGCGGCATTGCCGAGGACCTGACGTTTGATATTTTCGCCGACACATTGATTGAACAGGCCGAACAGGGCGTGGATTACTTCACAATTCATGCAGGCGTACGCCTTCCCTTTATTCAATACACTGCGGATCGTATCACAGGCATTGTGAGCCGCGGCGGGTCTATTATGGCCAAGTGGTGCATGGCGCACCACCGGGAATCCTTCCTGTACACGCGCTTTAATGAGATTTGCGAGATTATGAAGGCGTATGATGTGTCGTTTTCTTTGGGCGATGGTTTGCGCCCCGGCGCGTTGCGTGACGCCAATGACCGCGCGCAATTTGCGGAGCTGAAAACGCTGGGAGATTTGACGAAAAAGGCATGGGAACACGATTGTCAGGTGATGATCGAAGGGCCCGGCCACGTGCCCATGAACCGGATAAAAGTCAACATGACCAAGGAGTTAGAGGAATGCCACGAGGCCCCTTTCTATACGCTTGGGCCGCTGACGACTGATATTGCACCGGGGTATGACCACATCACATCCGCCATTGGCGCGGCGCAAATCGGGTGGTATGGCACGGCCATGCTTTGCTATGTAACGCCGAAGGAACATTTGGGCCTGCCGAACCGTGATGATGTGAAGGAAGGCGTGATCACGTACAAAATTGCTGCACACGCGGCCGACCTTGCGAAGGGGCATCCGGGTGCACAATTCCGTGATGATGCGCTATCACTGGCGCGGTTCGAATTCCGCTGGCACGACCAATTCAACCTGTCTCTGGACCCAGACACAGCGCGGTCTTACCACGATGAAACCCTGCC
>JBARXP010000376.1:0-2356 GCA_049647405.1 Elainellaceae cyanobacterium
AGTTCTTCTAGTGCCTGATTCACATCAATGCGCAAGGTTCCTAAATCAGGTTGTTCGAGTAATTGCAACAGCGCCTCCCGCTTGCTTTCGATTGCTGTAACCCGTTCTTGAATATTGCTTGGTTCCATACTGGTGTCCGTTTAACTTCTTTTACATTAATACGCCTGACTCGACTTGAGTATGGCGTATTAACGCAAAAGACAACGTTCATCGGGTCAGCAGTGATGTTCTTGTTTGCTCTAAGCTAGATTTAGCTGCGATTGATCTTGCCTCGAGCTATTGGTCAGTTTTTCTATAAATTATTTTTGTCACTCTGGATGCATTGACTATGCTGCGTAAAACCTCTCTGGGAAGTCTAGGATTGGTCGTCGGTGGAGTTCTAACCGTTGTTGGTTTCGTAGCATATTTCATGGATAATGCGACGCTAAACCTTGTAGGGTTTTTCTACGGTATTCCCGTACTGCTTGGGGGGGGCGCGCTTAAGGCTGCTGAGCTAAAGCCTGCCCCTATCGAGCCACCGACATCTGCCGACATGCTAAAGCTGCGGGAACAGCAGGCGACCGATACTCAAAATCAAATTCGTAAAGATGTGACTCGCTATCGTTACGGTCAAGATGCCCACCTCGATACGGCTCTAGAACATTTGGGGTTGGGGCCTACCGATGACGATCGCCCAGTGCTGACGCATTTACGAGAGATTGATATCGAAGACCGTTATGCTCTGGTGCTGAGTTTTTACTCCCCATTCATTGATTTTGAGACATGGCAAAACAAGAATGAGAAAATGGAGGCGTTTTTTGGGCCGGGGGTTCGGGTAAACTCAATCGATAGAGGCAATCAGTGTGTCGATATCGAAATCATCTCAGACGACTCAAAGGCCGCAGTCGCAGCCAGTTAATTAGAGCTGTGAATCTGTAAGACAAATCACGACAAGGGGTGCTCGGTCGAGCACCCCTTGTCGTGATTAGAGACTCATGATTGGAGACTATTTTTCTAGCCGCACAGCATACCACTGCAACGTGCGATCGCCACTCAAACTCAGTTCACAATAGTTTTTCACGAGATATGCAGCCTGCTCGTCTGGAGAACCCAGCGATTCCACCTCCGATGGAGTCGCTTCAGGATAGTCTTGCAGCCGCGCTTTGAGATATTGCTTGAGTTCGTCTGGGGTAAAAAACTGCTCCGTACTCGATGAGTCCAGCAATACGAAGCAGCTTTCGTCGTAAAGATTGGGATCAACCATAGCTGAGCAGGATGAAGATTGTCTTATTCATCTTCGGCAAACACATAGCGATAAAGGTCTTCTGGCTTAGGCTCAGGGCTCGACTGCGCAAACTCAACCGCTTCATTGACCCTCTCTTGAATGCGCCTTGCGATCGCCTTCAGCTCATCTGGAGACGCCAGTTCATGCTTCTCAAGATAAGCAGCCAAGCGCTTGATCGGATCGCGGGAAAACCAAGCATCTTTTTCAGCCTTGTCTCGCAGTTCATCAGGGTCGGCTAGAGAGTGCCCCCGGAAGCGATAGGTGAGAGCTTCGATTAATGTAGGGCCTTCGCCTGCACGGGCACGCTCTACTGCCTCCTGGGCAACGGCGCGCACAGCCAAAACATCCATGCCGTCTACTTCAACCCCTACCATGTTAAATACGCTGGCTTTTTTATAGATTTCGGGCTGCGATGTAGCACGGTCATGAGCCATGCCGATCGCCCACTTATTATTTTCGACAACATAAATAACTGGCAGCTTCCAGAGGGCAGCCATATTGAGGCATTCAAAAAACTGACCGTTATTAGATGCTCCATCTCCGAAGAAACAGGCCGTCACCTGGTCAGCCGTCTCGTCACCCATCATTTCGCGGCGATATTTTGACTGAAAAGCGGCTCCTGTGCCCACAGGAATCCCTTCTGCGACAAAGGCAAACCCCCCAAGCAGATTATGCTCTGACGAAAACAGGTGCATAGAGCCGCCTCTCCCTTTGCTGCACCCGGTTACTTTGCCAAACAGCTCGGCCATCACCTGTTTGGCTGGCACACCAGCACTGAGAGCATGAACGTGGTCGCGGTATGTGCTGCAAACATAGTCGTCTGAGCGCATCGCTTTGATGACTCCGGTAGAGACAGCCTCTTGCCCGTTGTAGAGATGAACAAAGCCAAACATCTTGCCCCGATAGTACATCTCAGCACACTTGTCTTCGAACACACGACCCAATGTCATGTCTTCATAGAGAACAAGACCTTCCTCTCGGGTAATGGTTACAGAAGAGGGAGCAAACACGGGAAGAGTTCGTTCCTGAACCATCAAATCACCTACCTTTACTGCAATGGCCTAAGCAATTATTCCACACTACCCTAAGAAT
>JBARXP010000377.1:0-3057 GCA_049647405.1 Elainellaceae cyanobacterium
TTGGCGGGTCGATTTGAAGTCGAAGAAATGCTAGCCGTTGAATTTAATCTCGATGCTGGGCTAGAGCAAGTTGAGACTGAGTTTTACGTCGATCCGGTGTTTCATTTGCCAGCCCTGCTGATTGAAGCCGATAACCAACCAGGCTTGTTTTACAAGGTGATGTACGCTATCTGGCAAGAAGATTTGCTGGTGGTCAACGCTAACTTATTGGTGTGGCGGGGGCGTACTCGGCTGATTCTGTATCTGTTAGGCCCCAATGAAAATCTAATCCCTGAGTATCTGGGGCAAAAGATCGCAGATGGTATGCGTCAGCGGCTTTTGGGTGGGCAGCGCTATTGATGTTCTTGGGTCTAATTAGGGTTGAATGCGGACGGGGGTGCCCATTGCAACCTCGTCATAGAGCCGTTCAATATCTTCGTTGCGTAACCGAATGCAGCCGTGAGAGACGGCCTGACCAATCAGCTCTGTTTGATTTGTGCCGTGAAACCCTAGCTGATTTTTTCCGTCAGACCAAAATCCAATCCATCGAGCCCCTAGGGGATTATTGGGCCCTGGCTCAACAATTTCTTCGGTTATTGGGTTTTGCCACACGGGGTTGGGCTGTTTTTCAATTACCTCAAACTGACCGACAGGAGTTTCCCACCCGACCCGACCGATGGCGATGGGAAAAAGCGACTGGAGCTGGTTATCTTGATAGAGTGATACCTGGCGATCGCTCAAATCAACGACTATCTCCCGATTTGCGACAGGCGCTGTAGCAGAGGTTGAGCGGCGTTCTCGTGAAGCGGCTCGACTAGAAGTTTGGCGAACCCCGTCGCGATCGCCAACAGATTGAGCTTCCCTGGCCTCAGTCGAAGATTGAGCATAGGCGCGGGTCTCTGGTGACGATGCTGTAGGGAGAAATGACTCACTGCGGCCAGCGGCGGCCAACGGAACCGATCCTTCTCGCACGGCATCAGCCCTGACCGGGCGAGTCGGGGCGATCGCCTCGTCTGAAGTCGCCGCTACATCGTTGAATTCTTGTGCATTCTCATTCTCAACCTTCGCGTCTGCGGCATCAGTTGCCGTAGCTCTGCCCTCCGAAGCGAACCCAGAGCTTGCCTGTAGAGGTTCTGCCAGAGAAGAACCCAAAATCCACACTCCCATCGGCACAACCACGTCAGACGTTGATACAGAGGCTTGAGCGTCCGACTGTGACGATGAAGATGACTGTGGTGTTTCAGTGGCCTGGTTCCACATCGGTAAACTCGACAGACCAAGCAGCCCTGCTGACAAAAAGCTCAGTAGAGTAAAGGTTTGAGCTAGAGATTCGCGTCCACCCATAAGGTCTGTGAAGTAGCGTTAATCGTTCGCGAGATAGTCCATTATTCCGATCATATCTGGAATATCCTGAACAAACCTACATTAATTCTATCCTCGGCTAGATGGGCTGTGATGACAAAGCACTATTGAGTGACCTGAGTGACCTGACAAGCATCCCACGCTGTGATTTTAAAGGGCCGTTTGCGATAAGCCTAACCATCTTCATCACCCAAGCTGCGATCGCCCTTACCACGGTGTACTGTTTTGACCCACTTGAGGCGCTTAGGGCGAATTGAGATTCGCAAGGTGGTGCTAGCAATCACAGGGAGCCAGTGCAGCATGTAAATCGTGCCCTGGAGAGCCTGCAAAACAGGTAGTAGAACATTGCGAAACCCTGCTAAGACAGGCACTTCATCCCCTGGCAAGTTGAGCGATCGTTGATGACCAGAGCCAAGAGAGGCTCCCGTGGCTGACGACACTTGAGCAACTAGGCGATGACGGTTGATTTGGCGAATGCCAATCACCATGCTGGCAAAGGAAAAAAGCAGCGTAACGCTCGTAACTGGGGTAAAAATGGGCAAGCGATTGCGAACGATCGCCATCAGCATGTCGGGCACAGCCGCTGTGGGAAAGATATACTGCATTAGGCAAAACATTAGCAAATCATAAGATTTTCGGATGCCTAGCTTGTTTTGTGCCAGCAGTCGCCAGTAGTCGAGATACCGCTGGTAGCCGCCCTCAGCCCAGCGGCTGCGCTGATGCCAGAGGGCGATCGCCGTCGTCACGCCCTCCTCTCCAACTGAGGGGTCGCATAAGAAATCGATTTGCCACTGACTCAGATGCAGCCTCAGCGTCATGTCCAAGTCATCGGTGATCGTTTGTTCATTCCAGCCCTGACACTGCTTGAGAGCCGCACGACGGACAAATTGACCATTGCCCCGCAGCTCACCAATGCCGCCGATGGCAATGCGCTGCTGCTGTAAGTAGCTGTCCAAAATCATCTCAATAGACTGATTCTGCGTCCAAATGTTTTCAGAGGCGTTAACGGTCTCCTTCCGCACCTGAACGGCTCCTACTCTTTCTTGCTCAAAGAGAGGAATGACTCGCATCAGCAAGTCATGAGGCACTTGGGCATCTGCGTCAAAAACGGCAATAATATCGCCCTGGGTCAGAGGCCAGACATCGTTTAGTGCGCCTGACTTGCCGCCACCCGCATCAGCAGCCCGACGCAGAACCCTCAAGTTTTCATACTTCTGAGACAATCGATCGAGGAGAACTGGAGTTTGGTCAGTGCTGTGGTCATCAATCACCCAGAGTTCATAGCGGTGGGTGGGATAGTCGAGGGTACACAGCTCGTTGACCAGAGATGTGATGACAGCTTCTTCATTTTTAGCCGCAACCAGTAAAGAAATGTAGGGCAAAGTTGCGTCTAAGGCGATCGCCTCTCTGGAGTCTACGGTCTGGACTGATTGCGGCTTGATGAGCAACCGCAAAAAGTGACTTCCCATGAGTGCGGCAACCACCCAAACGATGACGCTTCCTCCCGGCAATAAATGCAGTAAAACTGTAGTTGTCCAAACCAGAAATAATGCGATCGCAGCCTTTTGGCGACGGCCTTCTTGCCCGCGCTCAAACTCGCTGTCGAACTCAGAAAGATGGGTTAGTGCTGAATCAGCAGGAATTTGGGGATCGATTGAACCAGTCTCCACGACACTACTTGCTCCGGAAGCGGCACATGATAAATCTAATTGCTCA
>JBARXP010000378.1:0-4144 GCA_049647405.1 Elainellaceae cyanobacterium
CGCTAACCCGTGAGGGCAGCAAAGAGCTGATCACGTCGGCTGAGTTTCCGGGGGCGATTCCTGACTTGCTGGTGACGAGTCAAACTCTGATTGACGAGCGCCCCGATCAGGTGCAGGCGTTGGTCAATACCTGGTTCGATATCATGACCTTTATCGAAGAAAACCAGGAGCGCGCCTACGAAATCATGGCGACCCGAGCCAGCGTCAGTCCTGATGAGTTTGAGTTGTATCTAGAAGGAACTCGTTTCTTCACCATCGAAGAAAATTTGGAAGCCTTCAGTGATGGCGGAGAAGAGATGAAGTATATGCCCTTCGCCGCAGAAAAAATGACCGACTTTATGGTGTCTGTGGGTTTTATTCCTGAAGCTCCTGACCTAGAAGCCATTTTTGATCCGTCTTTTGTCGAAACCTACGCCGAAGAACAGGGTGCTGAGTAACGGTTAAGCGAAAAAGGACATGGCGACTGCTGTGTCCTTTTTTATTTCTAAGCAACCTTCTCATGTAAGGCCGCTGCAACCTGGATCTGCACTCTGGATCGGGTTGCGATCCTGTTCGTTGCAGCGAGTCAATTTTCCTGGATGAGAACGGTTTCTTGAATCAACTCTAAAACTCTCTTCTGAGGATAAGTATGATGGCTAATTCTTCTCCCCCTCTGGCTCAGAATAGCCCTGCGCCCAAAACTCAAGGACTAAGGCCGACGGTCTTTTGGCGGATTGGAGAGGCGGTTCCGCGATCGCTCAACTGGAGCCTCATGGTGTCGTCAATCTTGGTTCCGTTTTTGGCATGGTGGGCGATCGCCAATTTTGCTGGCATCAATCCGTCATTTCTGCCCTCGCCCGCCAATGTGGTCGAAGCCTTTAGCCGTCTGTGGGAGAGAGATTTTCTCATCCCAGATACGATCGCGAGTTTTACGCGGGTTAGCATTGGATTCCTTCTGGCAGCGGCAATTTCAGCCCCCATCGGGGTACTGATGGGAACGTTTCCGAGCTTTGCGGCTCTTTTTGAGCCGATCATCGGCATTTTTCGCTATATGCCTGCCCCCGCCTTCACGCCCTTGCTGATCATTTATCTGGGCTTAGGCGAAGCGCCTAAGATCGCGCTGATCTTTTTGGGAACCGTCTTCTACAATATTTTGATGATTATGGATGCGGTCAAATTTGTCCCGAGAGATTTGATTGAGGCAACCTACACTCTGGGCGGGCGTCGCCCCCATGTGTTGATGCAGGTGATCACCCCCTTCGTGCTCCCCAATATTATTGATACCTTCCGTATCAACATCGCTACCTCTTGGAACATGGTCATCGTGGCTGAACTGGTCGCCGCAGAACTAGGACTCGGCAAGCGGATTCAGATTGCCCAGAAATTTTTCAACACAGACGAAATTTTTGCCTGCCTCATTGTTTTGGGAGTCATTGGTGTATGCCTTGACCTCCTATTTCGATGGTTATTACGGTTTACCTGCCGGTGGGCGATCGATTGATGCAAGCTTTCCAGTATAGAAGTTCTCTCTGCATCTGCGCTATCTGCGGACAGCAATTCTCATTATGGTTACGCCTCAACACCCGCAAATAAATTGCGGGCTACAGACGATGCAAGTCCCTGCGGGACTGATCGCCGACAGATCTTAGCCCCAACGGGGCTTTCACCCATTAGCCCGCAATTGATTCGCGGGCAAGTCGGGAGCGTAGTCAGATAGCGAATTCCCCAAACTGAGAATTGCTGATCTGCGGATGAATCAGTTCGACCTAATTGATCACTCAGTTTTGCGAATCTTTTCTAATTTATTCATCCTTTCTAACCCTTTCATCCACGGTTCAATGCCATGCACCTTGAAGTTGCTAATGTCTACAAACAATTTGAGACTCGCCAGGGAGCGCTAGTGGCGCTAAAAGATATCAATATGCATGTTGATACGGGCGAATTTGTCTGTGCTGTGGGGGCATCGGGTTCGGGTAAATCGACCCTGCTGCGGCTGATTGCGGGTCTAGATTTGCCGACTGCTGGAGAGATTACGGTCGATGGCTTGAAGGTTGTTGGCCCTGGGGCCGATCGAGGCATGGTGTTTCAGAGCTACACCCTCTATCCCTGGAAAACGGTGCAAACAAATGTGGAGTTTGGGCTCAAGCTTCAGGGCATGGGAGCACGGGAGCGGCGTGAACGAGCGTCGGAATACTTGGATATCGTGGGCTTGTCCAAGTTTGCTCAAGCCTTGCCGCGCGAGCTGTCGGGCGGCATGAAACAGCGCGTGGCGATCGCCCGTGCCCTAGCTTGCGAACCCAAAATCTTGCTGATGGACGAACCTTTTGGGGCTCTCGATGTGCAGACCAAAGAGTCAATGCAGCAGTTTTTGCTAGAGCTATGGCATCGCACCAAGACCACCATTTTGATGATTACCCACGATGTCGAAGAAGCCGTATTTGTGTCTCAGCGAATTTATGTGATGACGGCTCGCCCAGGCCAGATTCAGAAAGAAGTCATGGTCGATTTGGGGGGCGATCGCACCTATACCATCAAGCGTGAAGCCAAATTTCAGGCGCTCAAACACGACATCATGGATCAGCTTCGAGGCGTTCAGACTACAGCGGTTTAGATGGCTGGAATCGTCGTCAGTTCAGCCGTCGTCAGCTCAGCGCTCCGAAGTGACCTGACCTTCAGGCTTAATCTCTGGAAAAGTCACTCCCCGAAAAAAAGCCGACTGCTTCTATCAAGAAGGGGTCGGCTTTTGCAAGATTCATTGTCAGACTAGCGACATTGTCAGACTAGCAGCCCATTGATGACACCCGAAGAGGCATCAAGGGCAGGTTTCACCTATGCAACCCACTTGCTAGCCATCAGCTCAGCCAAGTCAACCACGCGCTGGCTGTAGCCCCACTCGTTGTCGTACCAGGCAATCACTTTCATCATGTCGCCTTCCATCACCATGGTGAGACTAGAGTCAACAATCGATGATGCATCATGACCTCGATAGTCACAAGATACAAGAGGCAAATCGCTATAGGCCAAGAAGCCCTTCATCGAGCCTTCAGCAGCCTGCTTCAGTACTTCATTCACCTGCTCGGCGATCGCACTCTTCTCAACCTGTACGACCAGGTCAACCACAGACACGTTAGGAGTAGGAACTCGTAACGCAATGCCGTTGAGGCGTCCCTTCATCTCAGGGATCACGAGTGCAACAGCCTTTGCCGCCCCTGTCGTCGTTGGCACAATGTTGAGAGCAGCTGCCCGTGCCCGACGAACATCACGGTGACTTGCGTCTAGAAGACGCTGGTCTCCCGTGTAGCTGTGGGTGGTTGTCATCGTGCCTTTAATGATGCCGAAGTTATCATTTAAGACTTTGACAACGGGAGCCAGACAGTTTGTTGTACAGCTCGCATTACTGACGACGTTTTGGGCTCCATGCTCATAGTCTTCATGGTTGACGCCCATGACGAAGGTGCCTATGTTACCGCCCTTTCCAGGCGCTGTAATCAGCACCTTCTTCGCGCCTGCTTCTAGATGCTTAGACGCGCCTTCTTCAGTAACAAAAACACCGGTTGACTCAATGACGAGATCGATGTCCCAAGCCTTCCAAGGAAGATTGAGCGGGTTACGATCAGACACGCACTTGATCGTTTTGCCATTAACAGTAATTGAGCTGTCATCAGCCGAAATATCTGCATTATCTAATCGACCTAGCATCGAGTCGTACTTCAGGAGGTGCGCATTTGTCCGAGGATCGGATGTGTCATTCACCGCAACAAGCTCAAGCTGGCTATCTGAGCGGGTCAGCCAGCACCGCATAAAGTTTCGCCCAATACGCCCAAAACCGTTAATTGCTACTCTAACCACTGCGCCTTATCCTCTTTACTAACTAGATATTGACCTCCAATATTGAGTCAGATCATACCATTTGACGGTCTTCGACTCTAAATAGTCGCTGCGTAAAGCCCAGGCCAGCAACTCGCTGCACCCTACATCCACGCTATTGCGCTGATTTAGCGAAGCAACCACCAAGACTGACGAAACTCAGCGATAACCGTTAAAGACAACGATCTAGACGTTTTACATACTGGGGATGGAGGTCTTGCCCTTGTGGCAACTGTATCAGGCTTTGTCCACGGGCACTACCCTTAATATCATGACTGGGGCGATCGCAAAAACAGAC
>JBARXP010000379.1:0-12464 GCA_049647405.1 Elainellaceae cyanobacterium
GGGCTAATCCTGTAGGGGTTTCGCAGAACCCCTAAACCACACTACTTTCAGAATCGGTGATTTGAGCACTGGATCGCTGAAACTGCCTGGATTCGGACTCGCCATTTAAAACCCCTACAAGATTAGCCTCTGGGGGAGGGATTTAGGGTGAGGGCGATAAAAGTGACATGCTCCCCAGAACATCTGATTATTGATTGTAACGGTTCAGTCCCTGGCTCGGTCACTGACTCAGTCACTATGATTTGTGCGGTGACTTGCAATGGCAATTTGGCTATAGCCTCTAATGGGCAAGACCAGTATGCAAGAACCCATTTCACAATACTGAAACCTTCACGGGGCTGAAATCGTTAAAACCTCCGTTAAGAAGCATCAGCGATCGCACCTGCATCCTCCGCTTTTTCATCAGGGGAGCCGTCATCTCTCCTTTGGCGAAACCACTGCACACCCCAGCGGGTCAAGATGTGAGACAGCAACCCCAACGGCCCAGCAAACAAACATAGCGCTAGAGAATGGCGAGTAAACAGCTTTGACTGCTGACCATCCCAATAGATCCAGCGACCGACAAAGAGATCCATCACGACGAAGTGAATCCAACCTGTCGCAGCGACCCGTTCGTCCGCAAACAGACGGGCGATGTCAGACAGTCCGGCGCTAGAGAAATCTTGAGCCGTGTCAGGAGATACGCTGTTAATGAAACAATAGAGATAGGCAAGAGCCAATGCAACAAAGGGGAGAAACGACTTCATCACCCGGCGGGAGATTTGCCAATTAGGCAACACCACCATCAATGTCCAGAAAGGCAGAACAAAAAGGTTCGCTGCGTTAAACAAAAATTCAACAGTCATGACTCCACTTCTTCTTTAGGGTGCATCAAGTTTAGGGTGCATTAAGGGCATCGACATAACATTAGTTTACCGATGTGGGCAGAGCTAGGCTACATAACTTTTAAGGCTCAAAATAAATGAGCGGAGTTAATTCCCTACTCCTACCCACGACAATGGTTCCTAACAAACTGCCATAAGCATCCGGTCTGTTGGGTAGGTTAGGAGTAGATTATTAAGATAGCGCCCTCTTCAAACTGCACTCGGACTGCGCCCAGACTGCACTCGGACTGCGCTCGGACTGCGCTCAGGCGCATATCAGCGTCATTCCACAAATATTGCAATCATTCTCGAAAGAGGCGCTGACCCACACTAGACCCTGTTTTCAAGCCATCCTGTCGTTCACCCTCCATGTCACAGAAGCTTCGAGATTCCGTCGTTCATTCGCTGATGACTGTTGCGATCGCCCTAGGGTGCGTCGTTGGCATTGGCGCGTTGCAACAGCCCCGCCTCAACGATATTCGCGACCAAAAAGTCACGCCATCGCTACAAGAGTTAGAGCAAATAGAAAACGACACCCGGTTGCAGCTTCAGGTGTTGAATCAAATTCCAACCCTTGGTTTCGATCGAGTGATTGCGGATTGGGTTTTTCTACAGTTTTTGCAATATTTTGGGGATGGGCCTGCGCGACAGCAAATAGGCTATGGCCTCAGCCCCGATTACTTCAGTGTGATATTAAATCACGATCCGTACTTCCGAGATGGCTACCTGTTTCTCTCAGCCAGCACGACTCTCTACACCGGGCAACCCGAGCGCACAATCGAGATTTTTGAGCGGGAACTGCCCCGTCTCTCGCCCAAAGTGCCAGACAAAGCCTATTACATCTGGCGTTATAAAGCCATTGATGAGCTGCTCTTTTTAGGTGACCCACAAGCCGCCCAGCAGTCTTTTGAAATGGCTGCTGAGTGGGCAAGCACCTATGACGATCCTGAAAGTCAGGCGATCGCTCGTTCGTCACAACAGACCGCAGAATTTTTGAGGGCCAACCCCGATAGTATTGCGGCTCAGGTGTCAGCCTGGTCGATGGTGTATTACAACGCGGTCGATGAAAATACGCAGCAGCTGGTCATTCGTCGCCTTGAAGATTTAGGTGTTGAGGTTTCTATCGGCGCTCAAGGTGAGTTACAAATTAGAACTCCTGAGCGTCCATCCAGTTCTAATGACCCATGACCCAGGTCAGATAGCAGGCATCAGGCAATACGCATCAAAATTTTGAGCGATCGCGACTGGATCTACCCGCAACCTGTATCTTCAGCAACAACGATCCTTACTCTCCGACCGTAGGATTAAGCTCTTTGAATGAGGGCGTGAGGATGAACCATCAACGAATTGAGCACCAGGGTCGAAACATCTGGATGACGACACTGCTGACGGTGGGTAGTGCCGGAAGCTTAGTCTTAACTGGAGCAGCAGGGGCGATCGCCAACGAATGTGACAATCTTTCAGCAGACGCGCAGCACCACTATCTTCCCGTTAGTGCTGAGACCGTCCACTGGGGTTATTTTAGCCAAGAGCTAGAGCCCCGTCTAACCGTCAATTCGGGCGATGTCATTACGGTTGAAACCCTGACCCACCACGCAAACGACGATGCGTCGCGAATGGTGGCCGGAGATCCGGGGGCAGAGAGCGTCTATGCCTGGACAGAAGACTTTAAGGCCGTAGATCGGCGCGGCGCTGGCCCAACTGAACCTGGAACCTATGAAAGAGGCGCGGGTGAAGGCTATGGCGTCCACATTATGACAGGGCCGATCTATGTTTGCGGGGCAGAACCGGGCGACGTGCTTGAGGTTCAGATTTTAGACGTGGAGCCTCGACCCAGTGGCAACCCTGCCTACGAAGGCCAAACCTTTGGCAGCAATGCGGCGGCGTGGTGGGGTTTTCACTACAACGACATGATTGAAGAGCCTGCCCCCCGTGAAGTCATCACAATCTACGAAGTAGACACCGCAGGCGAGCAAAGCTGGGCCAGCGCAGTCTACAACTTCCGCTGGGTGCCTCAAACTGATCCCTTTGGCGTGGTGCATGAGCGGATCGACTATCCGGGCGTGCCCGTTGACCACAGCCTCACCGATCAAAATTTTGAGGTGCTAGAGGATGTTCGCATTCCCATTCGGCCTCACTTTGGCGTCATCGGTCTGGCTCCCAGTGAAGTTGACGTGGTTGATTCCATTCCGCCCAGCTATTTTGGCGGCAACATCGACAACTGGCGCATCGGAGCCGGAGCCACGATGTACTACCCCATCGCAGTTGAAGGCGGGCTGCTGTCTCTTGGCGATCCCCATGCGGCTCAGGGCGATTCAGAACTCGCTGGAACCGCAATTGAAACCTCACTCACGGGCTTAATTCGAGTCGTAGTGCATTCGCAAGACGAGCTGCCCGAAACGATTCTCGAAGATCTCAACTATCCGCTGCTAGAGACTGCTGATGAGTTCGTCGTTCACGGCTTTAGCTATGCAAACTATCTCGATGAACTCGGAGAAACAGCTCAGCAAGATATCTACAGCGAGTCGTCTGTAGATGCTGCTTTGCGGGATGCGTTTCGTAAGATGCGCCATTTCTTAATGACGACCCAGGGCATGAGCGAAGATGAGGCAATTTCCCTAATGTCGGTTGCCGTTGACTTTGGCATTACCCAAGTGGTTGATGGCAACTGGGGGGTTCATGCCGTGATCAAGAAGGACGTATTGGCAGGCATTGAAGAATAGAGTTGGCGTATTAACAGCGTATTCACACTAAACAGGCAGAGGGCGATCGCCCTCTGCCTGATAAAAGCTGATTAGGAAAAATCAGAAAAACCTTAATCGATGTAGCCCATCAAGCTGATGGGATCATCAATCTGATTGGTCGCCACAGGACGACCCCCAGGCAACGTGCTGGACTGCATCAAATATGCAGGACTAGCTGCAATAGGACGATGGCCCGGTAGCGTATCGGCCTCGATGATTGCTAAATCGCTGGCAAAAATGGGGCGATGCCCGGGAATCGTATCAGTATCGACCACAGCGAGATGGCTGGCCTCAATCGGGCGACCGCCCATTATGGTTCCCCAGACTTCTAATGTACTTGCCATAATTGGACGCACACCAGAAGACACCATCGTTCCCGCAATGTCGAGACCATTGGGCGTGACGGGACGAACACCCAGGGCAGAACCCGAGGTTGTGAGCGCGACCGATGCGTCTGCCGCTGTCTCTTGAGCGTCTAGATTTTCGGTGGATGTTGTCATATTCTCTGAAGCCTCCTGAACCACTTGACTCTGGGAATGCCCGTTTACTTCTTGAGTACCGGATGAACTCATAGCGCCGCCTTTTGAATAATTCACTGGGATTGGAATAGTTAACTGAGTTTCAAAGTTGGATTCTCGAAACTGAAAAAATGTCAGAACCTGATTCAGCTTGAACCTAAACGATTTGTTTCTAAGTGTTTAGACGGCACTCTCAAAAGAATGTAATCTCAAACAAAACCATTCGAAGTTGCTTTCGAAGTTGCTTCAGTTTGGCTGTAGTTCACTAGGTTTGAGAACGATGCCTAAAAACAGAGCAGTTGTTCTATCAAATCATCTAATACACTTAGACCAGACCCTATCCCAATTAACCCTCGATACACTCAATTCTAAGACCTAGATGGCATATCGCAGCTTCTATGAAGATAGCCAAAGCATAATAATTAATTAACATTCCCATCAAAAAGTATAACCGGATATCAAGCAACTTCGCGGTGACATAACAGAATGTAATGCCGGATGGAGCAACGTTACATTCCATCAGCACATTCCATCAGCCAAGCGTCTAGGAGGTTAGAGTGTAGGGTGTAGTGTGGTTAGGTGTAGGTGAATGACCTACTATGCCACGATTTAGACATTAAATTTGAGCGAAACCGCAGTTTCAACCATTCCGTTTGAACGTGAACACGTTTGAACCTAAACTTGCGGTCAATTTGAAAACTAAACTCTGTTGTGAAGTCAGCCCATCTGTTATGGCAAAAGGACAATACATACTCGCGCTCGATCTAGGAACAACTGGCAATCGGGCTATTTTATTTGACAAAGAAGGAAAAATTGCTGGGCAAGCCTACAAGGAGCTGACCCAGTACTACCCGCAGCCAGGTTGGTTAGAGCACGACCCTCGCGAAATCTGGGACGATATTAGCTGGGCGATGCAGACCGCGATTAGAAAAACGGGCATCGATGCGGATGAAATTGCTGCCATTGGCTTAACGGTGCAGCGAGAAACCTGCCTATTGTGGGATAAGCAAACCGGACGACCGCTGCACAATGCCATTGTGTGGCAAGATCGCCGCACTGCATCGATGTGCAATCAGCTTCGAGATGCAGGAAAAGCCGACGATATTCGCGATCGCACAGGGCTTGTCTTAGACGCTTACTTTTCAGCAACTAAGCTGAGCTGGCTGCTAGAAAAGGTAAAGCACATTCAAGATCCCCTCTTTGACTTAGAAGAAGATGTCATCGCAGGCACCATTGATAGCTGGGTGCTGTGGAATCTCACTGGGGGCAAAGTTCACGCTACGGATCACAGCAACGCCAGCCGCACGATGTTGCTTAATTTGGCTTCGGGGCAGTGGGACGAGACAATGCTGAATTTATTCAACATTCCGGCTCACTTTATGCCTGAGATTAAGCCCAGCATGGGGTTCTTTGGCACAACAGACCCATCGCTTGTGGGTGCAGAAATTCCGATTATGGCGATTTTGGGTGACCAGCAGGCGGCTCTGTTTGGTCACGGGTGCGATCGCCCAGGATTACTGAAGTGTACCTACGGCACTGGAGCCTTTTTGGTCTCTCATACCGGGTCGGAGATTGCTTGGTCAAAAAATCAGCTGCTGGCAACGGTAGCCTGGAGCAAAGCCACTGACAGCGGCAAGCCCGAAATGGGGTATGCCCTAGAGGGCAGTATGTTTACGGCGGGAGCCTGCATTCAGTGGCTACGCGATGGCATTAAGCTGATTACGACTGCTCCTGATTCTCAGGATATGGCTGAGTCTGTGGCTGACAATGGCGGCATTTACTTCGTTCCGGCCTTGAGTGGGTTGGGCGCGCCCCACTGGGATATGACCGCACGAGGAGCCTTTTTGGGAATCACGGGTGGAGCCCAGCGAGAGCATATGGTGCGGGCTGTGTTGGAGGCGATCGCCTTTCAGGTTCGAGAGGTGGTCGATGCCGTCAACGAAGACAGCAGCACAAAAATTCAGCAGCTCAAAGTCGATGGCGGAGCCTGTCAGAATAACTTTTTGATGCAGTTTCAGGCAGATGTGCTGGGCATTCCGGTTGAGCGCCCCGCCGTGATTGATGTGACAGCCCAGGGCGCAGCCTACGCGGCTGGCCTCGCATCTGGCTTTTGGACAGACTACGGAGCCTTGCTGAGCGATCGCAAAGTCGAGCGCGTGTTTATCCCCGGTGAAGGGGGAGTGCTGGCTAAAGAATGTTTCGAGGTTTGGAAAAAGGCCGTAGGACGCGCCAAACACTGGATCGATTCGTAACGAGGTACGGCAAAGCGTAGGGAAGATTTCGTTTAGAAATCGTAGAATGGATCAGAAAGGGGTAGCGAACCCTTCGCCTTCATTCTCTGCCTATTTTGTTTTCCCATGTCTGACACCTATAGCCAAGAAGACGTTCAAGAGATTCTACATTTGGCGATCGCCAAACAGACCCGAGCGGGTGAGCTGAGCCGTCAGCAAATGCTCGAAATCGCTGATGAGCTTGGGCTATCAGAGCTCGATATTCAGAAAGCTGAAGACGAGTGGGCCGTTCGCCGAGATGATGATCAAGATCGTCAGATGTTCACTCGCTACCGTCGGGTACAGTTCAAGCACCACGTCGTCCGGTTTCTGATTGTGACCGCGTTTTTGGTCATGTTTTCTTTCGTCACAGACTGGACGCTGTGGATGACGCTTTGTATTGGCCTGTTTTGGGGGATGTTTCTCACTTTAGACGGGTGGTCAGCTTGGCAAACGGAGGGGGACACGTTTGAGAAACGCTACCAAAAGTGGAAGCGTAAACGATGGCTCAAACGTTCTGTCGGTGACTTTTTTAAGCGCTGGCTTGCTGCTTTTTGACTGGACGGCTCTTGGACTGTGCTGCTCTTGGATTGTGCTGCTTTTGGATTAATGCTAACGCGCTGCATCAGACCGAAAGCAGCCAACACTGCATCATAGGAGGCGATCGCCCGATCGATGTCGCGGCATCCGATGGGCGTAGATATATGTAGGTTGTGGTTGAGAAACGAAACCCAAAGCCCGCATGGGTTAAGCTTTTCGAGATTAGCGATAGTTGATGAACTGAAGATCAGCAGGCCAGTCTTCTTGGCGCAAAAGCTGAATAATATCTTGCAGTTCATCCCTAGATTTACTCGATACCCGCACCGAGTCTCCCTGAATCGAGGTTTGCACCTTCTTAAACTCATCTCGAATCAGCTTTGAAATCTTTTTCGCCAGGTCTTGGTCAATGCCACGACGAAGCTTCACTTCTTGACGGACTCGGTTTCCGCTGGCTGACTCGGTGGTGCCGAAGTCAAAAATCTTAAGGGAAATGTTCCGTTTCGCCGCTTTGGTTTGCATCACCGTGTGAACAGCCTGCAGCGTAAAATTGCTGTCTGTCGTAATCGTGATGGTGTCGTCGCCCATGTCAATTTCGGTTTTTGTATCTTTTAAGTCAAACCGACTTTTGATTTCTCGACGAGCTTGGTCAAGGGCATTGATGAGTTCTTGTCGATCGAAGTCACTGACAATATCAAAAGAGGAAGTCGAAGCCATAAAAACAATACGTTACCAGACTACAAAACACACCTATCACGTTAGTCGAAATGTGTCATCAAAGGAATTGACTCCCAAGAATTGACTGCCAAAATAATTGGCCATGACACAAAACGTAGTCAGCTAATCCGATGACGGAGATCAAGATACTTTAAGGCAAAGACCCACGATTAGATAAGCCCCTCACTCTAAATCTCTTTAGGGGTAGGCTTGCGCGACTCTTGAGCACTTGCATCGCTCTGCTGGGCACCTGGCTGAAACTTAAACAGACTATAAACAACATCTCGTCGAATTTGAGACATCATTTCAAGAAACAGCTCGTAGCCCTCACTCTTATATTCGATCAGCGGGTCTTTTTGACCGTAGCCGCGCAGACCAACCGATTCTCGTAGCGCATCCATTCGCTGTAGGTGCTCTTTCCACAGCTCATCAATGCGATTGAGGATGAAGAAGCGCTCTGCATCCCGCATCAAACCGGGCTTCATTTGGTCGAGCTGGGCTTCTTTGATGTCGTAAGCAATGCGAACCTGCTCGTGTAAAAAGGTCTTCATTTCGGTCATGTTTAAATCTTCGATCTGAGAAGGCTCTAGATCAGACAGAAGATAAACAAACTCTTTCGACTTATCTACTAGCTTGTCAAGCTGCCATTCTTCAGGGGGCAATTCAGGATTGACGAAAGCTTCGACGATGTCGTTCATCGTTCGCTCTGCGTATTTGATGACCTGTTCCTTCAAATCAAGCCCTTCGAGGACTCGTCGCCGCTCGGCATAAATAGCTCGGCGCTGGTTGTTCATCACCTCGTCATATTCAAAGACCTGCTTCCGCATGTCGTAGTAGTAGGTCTCGACCTTTTTCTGGGCTCCTTCGAGAGAACGGGTCAACATGCCAGACTCGATTGGCATATCTTCCTCGACTCGGAAGGCATTCATTAAGCCCGCGACGCGATCGCCACCAAAAATTCGCAGCAGGTTATCTTGCAAACTCAAGAAGAAGCGGGTAGAGCCTGGGTCTCCCTGGCGACCTGCCCGTCCTCGGAGCTGGTTGTCAATGCGGCGCGACTCGTGGCGCTCGGTGCCGATGACGTGCAGCCCGCCCAGATCGATCACCTTTTCATGCTCACTTTCGGTAAACGCCTCATACTCTTGGCGGATCAGGTTGTAAGCTTCTCGCAGCCTAATGATCACCTGATCGTCTGTAGGCGCTTTTTCCGATGCCGTTGCAATCAAGTCTTCGGCAGCGAGTTCAGGCAGCGATCGCTCACCATGCTTTTCGACCGCAATCTGAGTCGCGGCTTTCAAGATCTGCTCGGCGTCTTTTGAAATTTCAGTTGGGAAAATTTGAGGCGAAACCCGCCACGTTTTCACCTTCTGCCCCGGCACAAAGCCCTTGCCGGAGTTGCGGCCTTTGGAGCCTGGAACCTGAGTCACCGAAAATTCATCTTCGTCATCGGGCTGCACCAGGGCAGGCATGAAATATTCGCGCACCTTGAGCCGCGCCATATAGTCGGCATTACCACCCAGGATGATGTCTGTGCCTCGGCCTGCCATGTTGGTCGCGATGGTCACGGCTCCACCCCGTCCGGCCTGAGCCACAATCTCAGATTCTCGTTCGACATTCTCAGGCTTGGCGTTGAGCAGGTTGTGGGGCACTTGTCGCTCACTTAAGAGCCGCGACAGCACCTCAGACTTTTCAACACTCGTTGTTCCGACCAGTACCGGACGCCCTGCCTCATGCATTTCTGCACATTCAGCGGCGATCGCCTTCCACTTAGCTTCTTCTGTCTTGTAGACAACATCAGGCAGATCGGCGCGCCCAGTCGGTCGATTGGTAGGAACAATCGTGACTTCAAGATCGTAGATTTTCTCAAATTCCGCTTCTTCCGTTTTAGCGGTTCCGGTCATGCCCGCTAGCTTCGGATAGAGCAAGAAGAAGTTTTGATATGTAATCGTAGCGAGCGTCTGAGTTTCAGGCTGAATTTCTAGATGCTCTTTTGCTTCAATCGCCTGGTGTAGGCCATCGCTCCAGCGCCGCCCTGGCATCACTCGCCCGGTAAACTCGTCAACAATCACCACTTCGCCATTGCGCGTGATGTAGTTGACATCTTTCGTAAACAATTCTTTGGCTTTGATCGCGTTAAAAATAAAGTGCGCCCAAGGGTCTTGGGGGTCAAACAAATCGGTAACGCCTAAAAGCTGCTCTGCTTCGATATACCCTTCATCGGCTAAGAGCACATTGCGAGATTTTTCATCGACTTCGTAGTGCCCTTCCGCATCTTCATCTTCTTTTTGGGTCAGCACCGCTGCGATCTCAGCAGCCTTGAGGTACTTCGAGCTAGGCCGATCGAGCTGGCCGGAGATAATCAGCGGGGTTCGGGCTTCGTCAACCAAAACCGAGTCAACCTCGTCAATAACGCAGTAGTTAAACGGACGCTGCACCACCTGCGACATATCTTTGGCCATGTTGTCGCGCAGGTAGTCAAAACCCAACTCGCTGTTTGTGCCGTAGGTGATGTCGCAGGCGTAATTTTTGCGCCGCTCTGCGGGGTCCATCCCCTGCTGAATCAACCCAACGCTGAGGCCAAGAAATCGGTGAACCTGACCCATCCACTCTGCATCTCGTCGGGCTAGATAGTCGTTCACTGTAATGACGTGAACTCCCTTTCCTTCTAGTGCGTTGAGGTAAGCCGGAAGCGTAGACACTAGGGTTTTACCTTCTCCCGTTTTCATCTCGGCAATTTGGCCTTCATGCAGCACCATGCCGCCAATCATCTGAACGTCGAAGTGGCGCATTCCTAAGACCCGCTTTCCGGCCTCACGGACGACAGCAAACGCTTCGGGTAGAAGAGCGTCAAGAGATTCTCCATCTTTGATGCGCTGTCTAAATTCGGCGGTCTTGCCAGCTAACGCATCATCAGAGAGGGGCTGAATATCTTCTTCAAGAAGATTGATTTCGGCCACATCGGGACGATAGCGCTTCAACTTACGGGTGTTGGGGTCGCCAAATAGCTTCTTTAGCATGGCAAAAATAATTAACGATTCAGAATTTGGACTACGGGAGCAAACGATAATTTAAGCCTAACAGCGAGTCTTAAAGACTTGAGCATTGACTCACTGTGGTTTTGGCGCACCTTCATCCTATCATCTGGACTATTCTAAAGAGCTGTACGGAAACCCCCCTCATATTTCTTTGGTGCTGAAGGGAGAATGCGGAGGCAAAACGAGGGGCAAAATCGGATGGATTGACCATGAGCCATGCATTGCATCTCACCTCTGTTGAATTCATCGTCGCAGTTTGACCGATCTAATTGACCGATCTCAAAGTTCAGTCAGAAAACGATGCACTTGCAGAAACAGGTGTAAGAGGATGTTTGAGAAGTCGTCAATGCGACTTCAGATCCCCCCTAGCCCCCCTTGAAAAAGGGGGAACCGGAATTAAAGTCCCCCTTCTCAAGGGGAATTTAGGGGGATCAGTATTGTTCCAGCGTATTGTCTAATACTTTTCAACCATTCTCTAAGGGTTGCCCTCTACCGTTTTTTCATGAGCCTGCACGGATAGCAGTCAATCACCAAATCGCGCATGTAGCTTCCTTTAGAGCCAGACATGAGTAGCTCTTCGTAGATGTTTTTGGGGACTTCAGAATATTCGTAGGTTTTTCCTGAGTTGAAGATGACCAACAAGATTTGTTGAGTTTCGTCGTAGCCAAATGCCTGAATCATGCTGGATTCAACAAAATGCATCTCCATATCAACACCCTGGCAGTACTTGTAGAGCAACGTTTTTCGTGACTATCATCCAACCGTTAAAGCGTTAGCTCTGTCAACTGATTGGGGAGACAGGCGATCGCCATCCTCACAAATCTCGTGGCGATCGCCATCCTCACAAATCTCATCGCCAAATGCTTCAAGTTTCGCTGCAATGATACAAGTTGCGGTTTTTGCAAAGGATGCTGGTTAGAATTGAGCCAGTTTTGCGCGACTGGTTTTGTGCTGGTTTTGCGTAAATAGTTGAGTTGACCTTGAGGCAGATGCAGCCATGACGACCCCAAACCCGACAGAGGTGCTAGCGCTGATTGACCAAGCCGCAGCGGAAGGCTGGACGGAGCTGGATTTGTCGGGGCAAGGGCTGACGGAGTTGCCGAAGGAGATTGGCAAGTTGACTCAGCTCAAAACGCTGATTTTGGGGAAGGTGGAAAAGTGGGATTGGAGTTCGGGTGAATATGCTCCGAAGCTGATGACAAATGAATTACGGAGTTTGCCCGATGAGTTGGCAGCGTTGGACAATTTGCAGTCGCTTGATCTCAGCGGCAATCCGCTGCAAAGCGTTCCTGATTGTGTGTTTCAGCTTCGAGGGTTGGAATCTTTGAAGTTGACGGCTGTGGGATTGACGGAGGTGCCAGAGGCGATCGCCCAATTCACAAATTTGACTGAACTACATCTCTCCAAAAACGACTTGCCAGAATTGTTTAGGGCGATCGGATATCTAAAGACCTTAAAGATTCTGGACTGTCAAAGTAGTCAGATTAGAGAGATTCCCGAAGGTATTGCCCAACTCCAAAACCTGACCGAGCTTGATCTTGGGCAAAATCAGATTAAAGAGCTTCCCGACAGCATCACCCAACTCCATAACTTGACGGAGCTTGATCTTTCAAACAATCAGATTAAAGAGATACCCGAGAGCATCGCTCAATTGCAAAACCTGACCGCGCTTGCTCTTTGGAGCAATCAGATCAAAGAGATACCCGAGGGCATTGCCCAACTGCAAAATCTGACCGCGCTTGCTCTTTGGAGCAATCAGATCAAAGAGATACCCGAGAGC
>JBARXP010000380.1:0-7237 GCA_049647405.1 Elainellaceae cyanobacterium
ATCAGGAGCCTGATGGCGATCGCCCATCAGGTTCACCAAAATGCTCTCAATCACATAGAGACAGGGCTGCGTATACAGCGTGTTAGAAACCTTGTCGTCTTGACTCTGACACACCTCAGGCACCGACCACCCTAAGATGGCTTCAGCCTGCTGAAACATCGCCTGAGCTAACTCTAGCTCTAGTAAATCGGCTCCCATGCCGATGGATTGAGACCCTTGTCCTGGAAAAACCCATGCAGTTTTTGTCATACAACTCACACTATCTAGGAACAGTACTTAGGAACAGCACTTAATATTGCAACGCAGTGGGCGCTCATGCAGCTTGAACGATGAATTGAACGTCGGAAATTAAGACGAATATGCAGTTTCAATCAGGATTCCTATCAATCAATTCACTCATTCAGGTGTTGCACAATTGACTGACAAAACTGATGCATAGATCCTCGAAAACCCCTCACCCTAGCTCTCTCCCAAGAGGAGAGACAAGAATTGTGATCGGCACCCCTCGCTCGCTTGGAAAGAGGTTGGGGGTGAGGGGAAACAAGTTTTGTCAGTCAACAAGGAAACGCCCTCATTCAATCCCTTATGCAATCAATTGCGCAATCGGATATGAATCCTTACCTGCGACTGAGCAAGTCTGTCTTAACTCTCAACACAGACTCCAAGCTCAGAGAAACTTTGAGGAGTTTGGGGCACTACGCACCCCATCGGAAAACAGTAGCTCCCCAGGTCAGACCTGCGCCAAACCCAGCCGCAGCAATTGTATCACCTGGCCTGATCCCTCCTGACCGAATGGACTCATCTAGAGCTAAAGGAATCGATGCGGCTGAAGTATTGCCGTGGGTCGCCATGTTGCTAATGACTTTTTCAGGGGGAACCTTGAGGCGCGAGGCAACGGCGTCAAGAATTCGCTGGTTTGCTTGGTGTAGCAGCAGCCAATCGACTTCATGAATGGGTAAATTTGCGCGAAATAGAGCCTTCTCAATCACTTCAGGAACTCGCTTAACCGCAAATCGGTACACCTCTTGCCCGTTCATGGCAATGGGTGAAAACGTTCCGGTTTGAACAGTGACATCTTCTAAAAGAGATTGAGGCTCCCCTTCATAGGCCAAGGTGAGGCAGTGGTTGAGATTACCGTCAGAGCGCATCTCAAAACCTAAAAAATGATCGGTCGGATTAGCGCGCATGACAACGGCTCCGGCTCCGTCACCAAATAACACACAAGTCCGGCGATCGCCCCAATCAACCCAGCGAGACAATACATCAGCACCAATCACGAGCACCGTCTGATAAGCACCCGTGCGGATAAACTGAGCAGCGGTCGTCATTGCAAAGACAAAGCCTGAGCAGGCAGCCGTCAAGTCAAATGCGACTGCTTGAGTCGCCCCTAACTGAGCCTGAACCTTGCTGGCACTGCCAAATAAGTCATCAGGTGTAGAGGTGGCCAACACAATCAGATCGACAGACGATGCCTCTAACTCAGCCGACTCTAATGCTTGCTGAGCCGCTTGACTTGCGAGGGCAACTAAAGAGTCAGATTTTGTGGCCACCTGGCGAGCGCGAATGCCTGTTCTAGAAGCAATCCACTCGTCAGATGTTTCCACAAAGCGGCTCATTTGCTCGTTGCTCAGATCCGTTGCTGGAGTGGCTGAACCACTTCCTACAAAGGCAATACCTGTCTCAAACGAATGCAACATCTACTCTCCATTTGGGGCGATCGCAGTGACTTTTTGATACTGAGAGCGAATTTGGTCGAGTACATCGTGGTCTACTGCTTCTTTCGCCAACCGAATCGCATTGAAGATTGAAGGAGCCTGGGAACTACCGTGGCTGATGATGCAGATCCCTGCCACGCCCAGCAACAAGCCGCCCCCATGCTCAGCATGGTCGATGCGCTGGCCAATGCGCCGAAGATTAGGCTTCAGCATCCCGGTTCCGAGCTTGCCGCGAATTCCCTGGGGTAGCTCTTCTCTCAGAATCTGAATCAGAACTTCGCCAATGGCTTCAGCAAACTTCAGCAAGACATTCCCGACAAAGCCATCACAAACGACCACATCAAAATCACCTGACAAGACATCGCGCCCTTCGGCGTTGCCAATGAAAGACACCCGTGGATTTTTTTCTAAAAGCTGATGAGCCTTCAGCGCCAACTCATTCCCCTTAGATGGCTCTTCCCCGATATTGAGAAGCCCCACTTTCGGCTCTTCAATGCCGAGAACGCTGCGAGAGTAAATCGAACCCATCACGGCAAACTGCTCTAGAAACTTGGGACGACAGTCAACATTTGCGCCCACATCTAGAATCAAAACAGATTTGCCCGCCACTAGCGTGGGCAACAATGCACCGATGGCAGGTCGATCGATGCCTTTTAACCGACCCAGCCGCAACAGCGATGCTGCCATGGCTGCCCCTGAATGACCTGCTGAGACAACAGCATCGGCGCGCCCTTGCTTGACTAAATCCATCGCAACATTGATGGAAGCCTTAGGCTTTTTGCGAAGACTCGTTAACGGCTCCTCATGCATTTCGATCATGCCCTCGGAGGGAACGATCTCCAGCTTGGGCATCTTTTGATGCTCGGTCTGAAAAGCTTCTTGAATCTGTTCTGGATCACCAACGAGCAGGACTTCGACATCCAACTCTTCGCAGGCTCTAAGAGCGCCAGCGATAATTTCTTTGGGAGCGTGATCTCCTCCCATCGCGTCAATTGCGATCCGTGCCTGAGTTGACCCCATTGGATGATGCTGAAAAACCTACAGAATTTTACCAGATGGAACCCGCACTAAGACAGCAAGTTGTATAACTCCTCACCGATGCGAGAACTGTTTGGATGAGAACTACTCCATTTCGCCGGGTTCAACGATGCGCTGAAACAGATATCCTGTGCCCCGTGCTGTCAGAATCAGTTCAGGATTGCTTGGGTCATCCTCTAACTTAGCTCTGAGCCGAGAAATATGAACATCTACAACGCGGGTATCTACATGGCGCTCTGGTGTGTAGCCCCAAACCTCTTGAAGAATCTCAGAGCGAGAGAAGGGCTCGCCCGATCGGCCAACCAGCAGCTCTAGCAAGCTGAATTCCATGCCTGTCAGGCGGATTCTTTCCCCACCTTTGTAAACCTGTCGCTTGTTTGTGTCAATCCGTAAGTTACCCACTTGGATGATGCCAGAGCTTGGAATCCCTGTGTTGGCAGCTTTATCAACCCGCCGTAAGACTGAACGAATTCGTGCCTCTAGCTCTTTGGGAGAGAAGGGTTTGACCACATAATCGTCAGCGCCTAGCTCCAGCCCTGTGATGCGATCGGCCACGTCTCCCAGAGCCGTCAGCATGATAATCGGAACATCTGACTCTTTGCGAAGCTCTTGACAGACGCCATAGCCATCTAACTTCGGCATCATGACGTCTAGAACGACAAGGTCGGGGGCGGCATCACGAAATGTGTCGAGGGCCTCTTCCCCGTCTGCGGCAGTGACCACGTCATAGCCAATCATCGACAAGCGAGTTTCAAGGATGCGGCGAATGCTGGCTTCATCATCTACGACGAGGATTCTCTCTTTCTGATTTTCCAATTTGTCTAACACTCCCTAACGTTAACGCTTGCAAACTCGACTAATTTTTCAGATTATTGAACGTTAATTTTTCATCGCCCTTGATTAAGATATTACATTAGATGCAGGCATATTTAGAATGCCCAATTCCTTTTACCAATCAGCATTACAGAGTTTCTTAAGCTTTATATAGTATGAAGTTTTTTTTAGCTGCAAAACGTTGATTAACTTAACAATAGTTGATGATTAAAAATGTTTGCAAAGATGGATTTAAGTCTCGCTTTTCACGGTTGAGTCTCGATTTAGGGGGGTGAATTTCCTGAAATTTGCTGTCAGCGAACTAGACAGGTCGGTGCTTTAAGGTTTGTGGCGGTGTCGCGAGAGAATGATAATGGCGGGCGAGGATGATCGGCGGGATGGACTAATTCTCAGAATCAAGAATGTTCTCAGAATCAAGAATGACTCGTTGTTGCTCTGGATTTAACACTTTGGGAGACCTGTGAAATGCCAAAATCTCGCTCACGCTATGTGTGTCGTGAATGTGGAGCGGACTCGCCTCAGTTTTTCGGCAAATGCCCGTTTTGTGGCTGCTGGAACTCTATGGTGGAGGAGGTGGTTTCTACAACTCCTGCGTCTGCTCGCGCCATGCCGGGGCGATCGCCATCTCGCTCGGCCAAGGCAGCCAATGGTGCTCCCAATCAGCCGTTGCAGTCGCTGCCGCTGCAATCGATTGTCGATCATCCTCAGGTTCGCATCTCATCTCGCTATGGAGAACTCGATCGGGTCTTGGGGGGGGGCTTGGTTCCGGGGTCGCTGGTGCTGATTGGCGGTGATCCGGGGATTGGCAAGTCTACACTGTTGCTGCAAGTGGCCAACCAACTGGCGCAATATTACCCGATTCTCTATGTCTGCGCTGAGGAGTCGGGCCAGCAGGTAAAGCTGCGATCGCAGCGGTTGGGTATTGTGAATCAGGCAGGGCAGACTCTTACTGCATCGGCAAAAGAACTCCAAGACTCTCAATCATCGGGCAAGAGCCAGGGGCGCACGGGTAAGGCCCGTGTGCGCAAAAAGTCTGAGCAGACCGACGATGAGCAGGCTCATGCCAGTCGGATGCTGGAATATCCCGCCGCGCCCAACGCTGATTTATATTTGCTGCCAGAAACCGATTTGGAAGTGGTGTTGGCTGAGTTAGAAGCGCTCAAGCCTCAGGTCGCCATTATTGACAGTATTCAGGCGCTTTATTTTGCGGCCTTGAGTTCTGCTCCGGGGTCGGTCTCCCAGGTGCGGGAGTGTACTTCGGCTCTGATGCGGGTAGCTAAGCGCGAAAATATCACCCTGCTGATTGTGGGGCATGTCACGAAGGAAGGGGCGATCGCTGGCCCTAAGGTGCTAGAGCATCTCGTCGATACGGTGCTGTATTTTGAGGGCGATCGCTTTGCCAGTTATCGGCTGTTGCGATCGGTCAAAAATCGATTTGGCGCGACTCAAGAATTAGGCGTGTTTGAGATGGCTGATCAGGGGTTGACCGAAGTGCTCAACCCCTCGGAGCTGTTTTTGGGAGATCCCGACGATTGTGCTCCGGGTACGTCAACCATCGTTGCCTGTGAAGGCACTCGTCCGCTGCTGGTCGAGCTACAGGCGCTGGTGAGTCCGACGAGCTACCCTTCTCCTCGTCGCTCGACGACGGGCATTGAGTACAGTCGTCTGCTGCAAATTTTAGCGGTGCTAGAAAAGCGGGTGGGCATTCCCCTCTCGAAGCTCGATGCGTATGTGTCGTCGTCGGGGGGCATCTCTGTGGCTGAACCTGCCGCCGATTTAGGGGTGGCGATCGCCGTTGCGGCCAGCTTTCGCGATCGCACGGTCGATCCGGGTACGGTGCTGATCGGAGAGGTGGGGCTAGGCGGACAGGTGCGCTCTGTCTCGCAAATGGAGCTGCGGCTGCGGGAAGCGGCCAAATTGGGCTTTGAGCGGGCAATTGTGCCCCCGATGCAGGCCATTCCTGATCTGGGCATTGAGATTATTCCGGTGAAGCGGGTTGTCGATGCCATTGGAACGGCGATCGCGGGATCGGGCAGTGCTTAAAGATCGTGCCTAGAGGTAGCGATTGACACTCTGTTGAACCTCTCATGTTGAACCTCTTAGCTGGCTGGGATATCAGGATCGTTAGTCTTCGTTAGAAATCTCAACCAGCTCTTTGTAGTAACGGCGAGCCGAGCGACTTAAGAAAAAGCTGGCGATCGCAAACGGTATCCACACGAAGGTAAACATGCGTCGAGTTTGCTGGTTGGTCGCGAGAATGTCTGCTTCTGTGCCCAGATGAACGGCAAGGCGATCGCCCAACGGATCAGCGAGCTGATTTCCGGTGTCTGCTGTCTCTAATCGAGCCACAACAACAGCCGATTGCCCTTGGGGTAGGGCAGTTCTGGTCATCTCTACGCGCAGGTCATCCCCCGCCTCGCTCCATGTTTCAGGATCGAGGGGAAAAGTCATATCGTTGTAAATTACTGCCGTTGGCTTTGGAATGCGAATGGAACCAGAATTTTCAACTTCAGGCTCCTTGTCCCAGTCGATCTCAGCCTCTGGCACCGGGAGCTTCGCCAGATCAAACCCCAGCGGAATTTGAACATCACCATCCGAAAGGAAGACAGGTTCGGCGTCATGCTCCCACTCGAAAAGAGTATCTTGTAGCCTAATGTCAGACTCTATGACAGCCTGGGCGGTGAGCATTAAAGTCCCTCGAATCACCGTGAGTGACTCATCATCTGGCATTTGCGCCGCGTCGTCACTGACTAAAAAGCCTTCTAGCTTAACCAGCTCAATGGAGTCGCCTTGATAATTAGCGGCATCTTCAACAGACATTGCCTCAAGTTGAGCTAGATTTTCAGACGTTTGCAATGGGCCACCTGTGATCGCCACCAACAGTGAACCGATGGAGAAAAATCCGGTGACGATCGCACCTACATTTAACAACTGCCAGTGGCTATATTCTCGCTGGCTGACATTGCGAGGCACGTCTGTCCACCAGCGGTATCGCATTCGCTTTTTGCTCATGAATACACCTATTGAATACACCTATTGAATACACCTATTGAGCGTCATGATCACAGATTTTTGGCTTAAGTGGAGTCGCGGCTACTAAATTCATCATTTAGTTTCATGGCACAGGACAAGAGCTATAGAATTTTTCAGAGTTGTGATTAGCAACTAAAATTAATTCTTCAAATCTGCCAGAATTTTAGAAATCATAGTACTCAATAATGGAATGTCTTCTTGAACGGCTTTCCAGATAATTTTTACATCGGTATTGAAATAATCATGAATGAGTTTATCTCGCATTCCGGCAATGTCTCGCCAGGGAATATCAGGATATTGGCTCCTCACTGAATCGGGGATACGCTTCACCGCTTCGCCAATAATTTCGATCGCCCTCGAAACTGCAAACACCTTTTCTAAATTTTGTGAAAAGGCTTCAAACTCAATGCCTGTTGTAAACTGCTCGATCGCAGCAACAGCATCCAAAATATCCTGCAAATAGTCCTGAATTTGCCGTTTGCTCACAGGTAAACGACCTCTGCCAAAATTCGCTCTCCAAGGCGTGGCTTCAAGCCAGCCTTATGAACCAAATCGACTTTGACGCCCAGGTTATCGCTGAGATAGTTTTCTAAATTGATAAATTTCAATAAGCTCGG
>JBARXP010000381.1:0-9507 GCA_049647405.1 Elainellaceae cyanobacterium
CTATAGATTTGTACGTCTGTCATGTTGACGCCATCCAGATTCGCATCAGCCAAGACGGCATTGGTCAAAAATGCGCCTGATAAGTCAGCGCCCGAGAGATCGGCTCCCGTCAGATCGGCTCCTTCTAGATTGGCGTTGGTCAAAACTGCACTTTGCAGATTGGCCTCGCGCAGGTCAGTCCCGATCAGGTGCGTTTCGCTCAAGTCAGCCCCTGACAAATCACATCCCATACATTCACCCGTCAGCAAAAGCTGCTGAACATGGGCAGGGTCTTCAGCTCGGGCGGCGGGGATGGCGATCGCCAACGCGCTGACACTAATAGCTAAGGATACCAATACTCTCATTTTCATTATTATCTCCCTGATAACATCGTTAAAATTCTTTTATCTATGGCCGTATTGCTTACAGCAATTGCGCCTTTATTTTTATTTCATTTCTACTTTCAACTTCTTCTACTTTCGATTTCAATGACTGCTGCCGATCGATTTGATAGAGGTGCGGCGATCGCAACAGTTAAACTTCTCTTATCGACGCGTTTTCTAAACTAATGGTGCCCAAAATCAAGTGCTGCTGCTTGGTGGTGCTATTTGAATGATGGTTGTAGAAGGCTGTCCCGAAAAAGACATATATCTAGTTCGCCCATCTAATCTGTTCACCAATTGAACCTTTAGTTAAGATTTTGTAGTTAAGATCTTGCAAACCAAAAGATGATGATTCAATCTCAGCAGTTGAGATGCAACCTCAGGATTAAGTAGAGGGGCTGACTACCTGAGCTAACCACCTGAACTAACTACAACGACCAGCTTAAATATTCCTGAACTGATTGCACCTAAAACAGTTGAAGATATCAAAACACAAGCTCGTTCACATCTAATGTTTGTCTCGTGTTTTTCTTTACATCTCTAGTATAGAATGCTTGCAAAGTCAGCACATCGCTCGATCGAAGGATTTCTATGAAAAGCTGAGGTGTATTGCTGAACTCAAACATCTGTAATGCAAGGCATTATCACGCGCACGGCAGAAAAATGCGGATAGATCTGGCAGACCTATCTTCAGCAGCTCATTTTCAATGTGGATTTCTCAATATGGATTTCAGACAAATTGAGAATTTTTGATCAGTCCATGCCGAAGCTCGATCTATTTAGATCTTAACTCTTTTTTTCGGGCAGTAATAATTTGTATTGAGACACATGTTGGTGCTCAGATTCAAGCGCTGTCTAAGATTTGAAATTTACATATTTACGAAGCTTTACAGTAGCGGAACAGTAGCGGAATCTTCTTTAACTTTTCTGAAATTCACCTGAATCGGTCAATCTAGAGGTGTTTTAGCCCATTGCATTGCATTACATTCAAAAGGTTGCGTTGAACTGACATGCATGACAGAAACAGGGTTTGATCGGCTTTTCCAAACTATCGAGCATTTGGTGATGCACCATTCCCCCAGCGGAGTAGAGCACGAAATCGATACATTCCTTCTCAGCCAATTTCGCGAGCTTCAGGTGGAAACCTGGCAAGATGATGCAGGCAATATCGTGGCTCGCATTCCAGGCCAAGACCCCACTCGTGCGATCGCCATTACGGCTCACAAAGACGAGATTGGCGGCATCGTGAAGACGGTCGGGGCCAATGGGCGAGTGGAGGTTCGCAAACTGGGGGGAGCTTTTCCCTGGGTTTATGGAGAGGGGGTCGTCGATTTGTTGGGCGATCGCCAAACCATTTCTGGCATTCTCAGCTTTGGCTCGCGCCATGTTTCTCACGAGTCGCCCCAAAAGGTGTTGCAAGACGAAACAGCTCTCCGCTGGCAAGATGCCTGGATCGAAACGAAATGCTCGTTTGAAGAACTCATGGATGCGGGGGTGCGTCCCGGCACTCGGATGGTGGTCGGCAAGCACCGTAAGCGTCCGTTTCGACTGCGGGATCACATTGCCAGTTACACTCTCGACAACAAAGCGTCGATTGCCATTTTGCTCGATCTCGCTGAAGCGGTCACTGCTCCTGCGGTCACAACTTACCTCGTGGCTTCAGCCAAAGAAGAAGTGGGCGCAATTGGCGCACTCTATTTCACCCAGCGCAACTCTATTGATGCCCTGATCGCCCTAGAAATTTGTCCTCTATCAGAGGAATACCCCATTGCAGATGGAGAAATTCCTGTGCTGCTTGCTCAGGATGGCTACGGACTCTATGACGAAGGCTTAAATGAAGAACTGCGGCAGGCCGCTGCTACCCGCGATATTCCGCTCCAGATTGCGACGATCTCAGGGTTTGGCAGTGACGGATCTATTGCCATGAAAAATGGTCATGTGGGGCGTGCGGCCTGCCTGGGGTTTCCGACTCAAAATACTCATGGCTATGAAATCGCTCATTTGGGGGCGATCGCCAACTGTAGCCGTATTCTTCAAGGTTATTGCCAGCCGACATAACAAGTCTCGGTTTCTTCTCTGTAGAATTGTTCCTTATGAATTGTTCTCTGTGTAACAACCTGTGACCACTCAGGCAGAAAGACCGTTATTGCAAACCGTGATTCTCTACAATAATCAAGTGAGGTTTTGGCTTGTCCATGAGCTTGCTTATTCAGTCGTCTTGCGGTGATCCCATGCCATCTGTAGATCCTCTGGTTTCAGAAATCATGACCCCTGATCCTATTATGGTGAGTCCTGATACGCCATTACGAGAGGCCATTAAGCTAATCGCAGACAATCGTATTAGCGGTCTCCCCGTTGTCGATGAAAACAGTCACCTGATTGGCGTAATTTCTGAGACTGACCTGATGTGGCAAGAAACGGGGATCAACCCCCCTGCTTACATCATGCTGCTCGATAGCGTGATTTATCTAGAAAATCCAGGCACGTACGAACGAGAACTCCATAAGGCATTGGGGCAGACCGTCGGTGAGGTCATGACCAAAGACGTCGTCACCACTTCTATTAATAGACCCTTGAGAGAAGCTGCTCGCATTATGCATGAGCGCAAGGTTTACAACCTTCCGGTCGTAGATAAAAACAAAACGGTTGTCGGCATTCTGACCCGTGGAGATATCGTGCGCCACATGGCTGCCCATCAAGACGATTAGTTCTCTGGCTCATCACCTTGATGGCATTGCTTTTAAGGCATCGCGTTTGAGGCATCGCGTTTGAAATGCGCCTTAAACTCAACCCAGCCCTTGAAGATTCGCAAGTGAAGATTCGCAAAAAAGCAGGTTGAGACGTTGAAGACATTATGTTCGAGAGAAATGTTATGGATGTGACCCCCGATTCAGTCAAAGCCCTATTTGAGTCTGATGACTACGGCCAACGCATCAGTGCCGTCAATCAGATGCGTTATTTGCAGCCAGCGATCGCCTTCGATATGCTGATGCAGGCTTCTATCGATAGCAACACACGAGTTCGCTATGCTGCTGTCAGCCAAATTTCATCGGTAGGGGATCAAAATCTAGACCAGACAAAAACACTTTTGCGCGATCGCCTGCTCAATGATCCCGAACCCGATGTTCGCTCTGCTGCTGCCGATAGCATTGGAGCCCTTCAGCTCACCGATTTATTTGAAGCACTGCATCAGGTCTATACCGAAACATCGGAGTGGCTGCTCCAGTTCAGCATCATTGCAACCCTAGGAGAATTGGGCGATCCCCGAGGGTTTGACTTGCTCGAAACTGCCCTTGAATCTGATATTGAACTGGTGAGAACTGCTGCCGTTGGGGCATTGGGAGAGTTAGGTGATCCGCGTGCGATCGCCCTACTAAAACCGCTGGCATCCCATGAAGACTGGCAGTTGCGATATCGCGTGGTTCAAGCGCTGAATCACTTAGGCGGCGAAGAAGCACAGGCCATTTTGAATGAGCTTGCCGATGACTCTGTTGAACAAATTGCCCGCGAAGCGAGGCAAGGATAAATTTCGAATCTGTTCCACTAGCCATACCAAAAGCTTGTGCTAAACTTGAGATACATAGGGTGAGCTAATCAATTAGAAATCTTTGAAGAGGAAAATATCAAGAAACCACCAGCCTTGATTTTTTCATCCTCGATCCTCGACACACATTACTGTATCTCTTCTGTGATAAGTCTTTTACCCGCTACCATTTCGCAAACTGGTGTAGTTTATCTCCAACTTGCATCGCCAATTTTCAGGACGACACTGGCAGTACAACTGGCAACACATTAAGTTAGCTGGAAAGATTTAGAAGAGCTAATCATGATGAGAGCACAGGTTCTTTTATGATTTTTTGGTTGCGGACTATGCATCTATCTAGCTTTTCAGCCTAGCTTTTCAGCTACAAGTCCTTATGGGGAGCGACAGCACATTTAGGCATCGCAAACCCGCGACATCGGTCTATCCATAGATAAGTTTTTAGAGGGCTGATGTCGGGGTAAATATTCAAAACGCTAATCCTAGGGTATAAGTACTCATTAAGCTTCTTGAGTTCATGGCATGATGAAAAAAGAAAGCGCGTTCGTCTTCTTATTGAAGAAAAGCTGTGAGGTTCATCTGTGATTGCATTTGCAATGCGTCCAAAGACAGGTCGCAAGTGGGGAAGCATTAGCTTTGCTTCTACGCTCCATCTTTGTCCCATCCTGGATTTGCTGCTTGCAGATGTTCCCAGAGGAATGAAAGATGAGGTTCGCCTTGGGCTTCAGGAAGCTCTGGTTAATGCTGCAACCCACGGCAATCGACTCGATCCATGCAAAACTGTTTTAGTACAGTTTTTCTTTTTCAGCGACCAGTATTGGTGGATTATTTCTGACCAAGGCTGCGGATTTGAACACTGCCCTGACGAGTTTGAAGCCAGCTCATGCGAGATTCCCTCTGAGCTACAGGAAAATGGTCGTGGCATGTTTATCTTGAATCAAATCTTTGATCAGGTGAATTGGAATTCTGAAGGCACTGAGTTGAGGCTGTGCAAGCAAGTGAAGAGTTTCAACAAGATTCCGCTTCTAAGCCTATAAGATGCTACATCTGGGTCAAACACTGAGACTAAACACTTGGGTCTCAAGCCCCAGCAACATTATGTTTCTCAAAGGCACCCTCGCGGGTGATTGCATTGTCGCCTACAGTTTGAAGATATTAGATATATCTGACAGGTAGGGCGATCGCCATGTATGCCATTCAATTCAATATTGACACCTGGTTAAAGGCCAGCACCGCTCAAGGTTCAGAACTCCCCGATAGTGAGCGCGAGTTTGTGGCAGCGGGCACAGTCTTCCCTGTTTCCAGCTACGAATCAGTCGGAAACAATCACACTCGCCTCATTCTAGGACGAGACGCTGAGGGCAACCAGGTGCAGCCCAAAGGCCGGATTGAATGGTATGTATATGCACCCGCCGCAAATGTTTATCGAGTCCCTGTTGTTGATGCCTACCGCGTCGAGTTCAATGTTGGCACTTGGCTTAAACAGAGCAAGGCTCAGGCCAGCAGCCTATCGGCTGATCAGAAATATCAGATTTCACCGATGTCTCTGCCCATTAGTGGGTTTCTAATCGAAGGAGAACACCTCAAAGTTACCTTTGGCAAAGATTCTAACGGGCAACAGGTTCAGTTTTTAGGACGAAACACCTGGTATGTTTATAAACCCCACGCCGATATTCTCCTTAATGGGACTCCCATCTACGGCTATACCCTCAAGGTCAACACAGACACTTGGTTAAAACAAAATGAGGAGCAAGCCATCGATCTCCCCGACGAGGCGAAACATTTTGTGCCACAAGGAACCGTGCTTCCCATCTCTGGCTTTCAGACGATACGGTTTCATTTGCGGTTTACCCTAGGCAAAGATGAGCTAGGCAACCAAATTCAGTTCAGGGAGCTTAACACCTGGTATGTTTATGGTTCTCATGTTGTTGTGCTGCACAACGGTCAACCCTATAGCCTCAAGCAGGTGACCAATGAAAAGGGACTACGCCTGATCAAATCATTTGAAGGGCTACGTCTTGCCGCCTATCAGGATTCAGTAGGCGTGTGGACGATTGGCTATGGCACTACCTCAGGGGTTTATCCCGGCATGGTTATTACGACTGCCCAAGCAGAGCAATTTCTCCAGCAAGATCTAGAGCGGTTTGAAGCAGCCGTACGCCAGTTTGTTAAAGTTCCGGTTAACTCAGATCAGTTTTCGGCTCTTGTGGTCTTTGCCTACAATGTTGGAGAAGGGGCGCTGTCTAGCTCGACGTTGCTCCGTCAGCTCAACTCAGGGGCTTACGCCGCCGCCGCCGATGAGTTTTTGAATTGGGTTTATGCTGGAGGGCGATTTCTTGCAGGGTTGCTGCGTCGCCGCCAAGCTGAACGAGCTCTCTTCTTGGGCGAAAACTTTACGGTGTTTTTATAGGGCGCACTTCAGTCGCGGGCATTGTGGCACCGCCTCTTTGATATGTTGCATAGCCCTTTTGATACGTGGCACAGCACCTTTGATATGTGGCATAGCCACTCTGATGAAGGGGGCATTCATCACAGACTTAGCTGATGCCCTCATGCCAAAACTCATCATTTTGGGTAAAGGTGTCCAGTGAAATCAGACGGATGCGTGAATGCTGATCTGCCGCTGTGCGATCGCCCTCTGTGTTGTAGCCCCAGTCGGCTAAAAAGAGACTAATATGCTCCAGATCTGTTTGGGCCTCTATTGAGTACAGGGTCTTGAGTCGGTCTTCAAAGAAGTATACCGTTGGCGATCGCCCCTGTTCGGCTAAAAACTTGGTCGTGAGCTGCCGCAGCGTCTCGTGCTTAGGTTGCCGCACCTCTTTGCCATAAATGCGGTTAGCCGGGATGTCTACCTGATTTTGCTGTAGCAAATGCTGAATAAATCGCCCTTCCTTTGTGCTGATGATAAACAGATCAACGTCGTCTGCAATCAGCCGCTGCAATTGCTCCGTCACTCTAGGATAAAAAGAATGCTGGTCTAGCCAGTCATTCATATCATGCTCAATCCAGTCGTCGCGCACGCTATCTACAGCCTGAGCACAGACTTTTGGGTTGAGGGCCTCAACTTCAATGCGCTGACGGGCGATCGCCTGCCAATCATTGAGAATCTCTTTATCTGTTGAGCCTAAGAGCAGCGATCGCAGCAGCACAGGCATTTCCCAGCCTGTTTCAACCACAGGTCTGAGAGGATAAAATCGATCAGCCAAGCTGAGGGGAGGCGTTTGTGGAGTGGGGTTCCAGATGCGACAGTAGGCTTTCCATGCGGTCTGAAAGTATTCCACAAGCCCATCACAAATGACTCCGTCAAAATCAAGAGCGACGATATCAGGGGGCATACGATTTCCTTTTCGCTATGGGGCTTCCAGGAGAACTGTAAACTGCGAGCAATTGAGCGATGTCCAAACAGGTTGAAACTATAGACAGGTTAAAACTACAAAAAGACTGGGATGAGTTAACCCCAGTCTTTCTAAGGGGCGATCGCCCCTTAAAGATTAAGAGGGTTGGCTAAAGGCAAAGTCAGTGAACCCTAACTCCGAACTTGAGAACCAGCGGTTGGAGTTTTCGCGAAACTCTCTCCAGGCGGTGTAGATTTTGTTGTAAGACGCATCAGCCGCTGCTAGCTCTTCGTAAAGCTCAAAGGACGTATCACGGGCTGCACTCATAATCTCATCAGAAAATCGCTTCAGCTCAACCCCCTCGTTTAGCAAACTGGCTAAAGCGCCGGGGTTGCGGGCATCGTAGCGAGCCATGATGTCAGAGTGAGTCGCAGCGGCGGCGGCCTTCAAAATTTCCTGATATTCCGTTGGCAGCGCATTCCACTCATCGAGATTGAAATAGAAAGAATACTGCGACGCAGGTTCCCACCAACCAGGATAATAGTAGATACTGGCAGCCTTGAAGAGACCTAACTTTTCATCGTCATAGGGGCCAACAAACTCGGCAGCATCGATAGTGCCAAGCTGCAGAGCCTGGAAAATTTCGCCCCCAGCCAAGTTTTGAACATTGACGCCCAGGCGCTCAAGCACCGCACCGCCCAACCCCGGAATTCGCATATTAATGCCATTCAGGTCATCTGGGGTGTTGATTTCTTGCTTCCACCAGCCGCCCATTTGGGTTCCGCTGTTCCCCCCTGGAAAGCTGATGATGTTGAAGTCAGACAGCAGCTCGTGAATTAACTCTAGGCCGCCCCCTTCGTACATCCAGGCTGTTTGTTGGCGAAAGTTGAGGCCAAAGGGAACCGCCGTATCAAATGCGAGGGCTTCGTTTTTGCCTCGGTAATAGTAAGAGTTGGTGTGCCCTGCCTGCACGGTGCCCTGCTGCACTGCGTCAAGCACCTCTAGCCCAGGTACCAGTTCACCAGCAGCAAAAATGCTGATTTGAAAGCGCCCATTAGAAAGCTGGTTGACCCGCTCGACAAACGCTTCGCTGCCGCCATAGACGGTATCGAGGCTGGGCGTGTAGCTCGATGCCATCCGCCACTCTATACTGGGAGCCTCATCCGTTTGCACGGTAGGACTCGACCCTGTTGAGTTGCTGGCCTGATTACATGCGCCCAGGGTTGCCGCTGTAGCGGTTCCGACGGCTGCCCCAGAGAGAAACTTTCGACGCTTCATGGATAGTTATGCTTGCCTGAACTGATGATCACGGTATCCCATCCTTTCATAGGGGTTCTTGTTTAGCAAGCAAAAGTCAGTATCTGTTGAAGAAAATTTTTAAGGAAGGGCACCCATGGCGATCGCACCGTCAGGCTAAGCGGTGTACGGTCTTTCAATCAAATTTATCGAATTCAACGCAACATAGGCTTTTGCAATCAAAGAGCGATCGCACGATTGTTGAGGGGCGATCGCAGCATCAACCGAGAAGGTGGCCGTGCTATAAACTCAATGATTTTCTCACTTTCTCAAAAAAAACTTCGAGAACTATGTGCATCATGAGATAAAACAGGTTATGTTTTGTGTATCAGAGGTGTTTAATTCGCTGAGTGCGTCACAATCTATTAGTAAGTGGTGCTTCGTTACTAAAGTGTGTCGTCAGCGCCCACAAAGTTTTCAGGAGTGTAGAGAAACTGAGCTTGTCTCAATAAGACGGCAAGCCGAGTAAGGGACAGATGTGAAAGCAACAGGTTTGAACACCGAATGTTTCATCTGCACCTCTACACTCCTTGATTGAGTTTGCATCTGCCTGAGGATATCAGCAACTGGCATCCAGTACTGATGAGATTCGCGTCTATAAGGTATATTCCACAGAAATTGTGAGAATCCGGATGCGGCGTAGAAAAGTTAGCTGATATCCTCATTTCTTCTTACCGCAGCGATCAGCCTGCCCTAGAGGAGTCAACAGGGTCAATTGCAAAATTTGTCGTTTTTTATCGCTCCAGCGTCAGAGGGCGATCGCCCCTACAGCAAAACGATTGAGCCTCAAGATATGAAGGCTCTACAGAACCAAAAAGAAAATCTTAGGCTTTAGAAAACAAGATGCACACTACGCCCCCATTGTGTGATAGCTTCATTAATGGTGATAAACAGACATGGCTCAGTAGCTCAGTGGTTAGAGCAGGGGACTCATAAGCCCAAGGTCGCAGGTTCAAATCCCGCCTGAGCCATT
>JBARXP010000382.1:0-9767 GCA_049647405.1 Elainellaceae cyanobacterium
CCCTCACCCTAAATCCCTCTCCCAGCGGAGAGGGACTTTGAATCTCTTGCTCCCCTTCTCCCACTGCTGGGAGAAGGGGCTGGGGGATGAGGGGATTTCGAGAGAGTTGCAAACCTGACATGCTCCCAGACGGATGTTCATTGTCGATGGATTCTGTCGATGGATTCAGAACGCAGCTTCCCATTTTATTAGCACGCCCTAGTTTACATGACGTGACAAGTCGGAACAATCAAGAGTCCAGATTCTCGCTGCATCTAGTGGAGCCACCTGTCTTGAGAATTGCCTTTATCATACGAAATGAGGCTGTATGCCATGAATTATGGGTCGCCATCACTGGACGGCCATCACTGGAAAGCCTTCACTGGAAAGCCATACCGAGCATCAATGGCGATCGCCATTGATGATTAATCCGTTGTTTATTGACCTTAATTTCCCTTAATTTCTATGAATGATTGGTGGCAAGCCACGTTTCCAAACGGTCGTCAAAGCCTCACCATTGCCGATGCCAACGGTCGGCGAGTCAATATTGCCTATGGCGAGGTCGGTCAAGGGCAGCCCCTGATTTTGGTTCACGGCATTGGGGTCTGGAGCTATTACTGGCGACACAACATCGAAGCGTTTGCCAAACACTATCGAGTAATTTGCTTTGATGCCAAAGGCTACGGCTTTTCTGATCGGCCCCTTGCTCCTGAACCCGCAGGCCATCAAGTAACAGAGCTAGCACACCTTGTCGAGGCTCTGTGCGATCGCCCCGCCGTTGTTGTGGCTGAATCTTTGGGAGCCTTAACGACTCTAGGCTTAGCGGTAGAATATCCTCAACTGTGCGATCGCTTAGTCACGATCAATGTGCCTATCTTCCCGCAAGAGTTGCCGAGTTGGGGGATGAAACTGCTGTCGCAACTTCCCCTTGGCTTGATTCGCGGAGCAGATACCTTGCGTGTTCCTCGCACGTTTGCCCCAACCGCTCGATGGCTGGCGGCGATCGCCCGTCGAGATGTCGTCATCGACCCTAGCGCCATCACACCAGAAGAAGTCTACTGGGCCACCTATCCCTACATTGAGTTTCCTTACACCCTGACCAAATTTGCAGAAGATCTACAAATCGGCCTCCAGCAAATCAACAATCTCATCGAAGGTAAGCCGAGCTACATCAAAACCATTCAAGAAGGGCTGCCCCACATTACCGCTCCAACATTGGTGCTATGGGGAGAGCAAGATACATGGTTTCCGCCTCGTGATGGCAAAAAGCTGCATCAGTGCATGCCCAACTCAGAATTTGTGATGATCCCAAACTGTGGACATCAGGCGGCGGCAGGTCGCCCCAAGGAAGTAAACGCAGCTATTCTTAAATTTCTGATGGGTTCTAGCAATATGGATCGTTGTAAACCCGACCTTTCATCGGTTTAGACTATCGCTTGCGATCGCTTTTAATTAGATATTGCGCGTCAAAACTGTGCATCAAAACTATGTTGTCAAAACTATGCGTCAGAAGCTGCGCAGATAATGCTCTGACCCATTGAACCAAAAAGAGCGACTTCCGTAGCACAGTTCTTAAAATAGCCCTAGCGTTGGCTTTTAGGGTCTGTCAGTCTCATCTTGAGAAGCATCGTTGCTCCCTGGGGATGAGTTGTAAAGTTCGTCTAAGCGTTCGCGGGCATCTTCCATCGAGACAGAGCGCATGACCAAGTAGGGCTCTCGAACCATTCGCCCTGACTCATCTAGCAACTCAGGGTGCGGGTTAGATGGACGGGGCGACGAGCCTCTTCTCGATGAGTTAATCGGGCGACGAGAGTCTGAACCCAAAACCATTAGGTTACGAATGAGGTTCGTAACCGCTAAAAACGCTAAAACTGTAAATGCGACAATGTAAATCAGGTGCAAGAACATTTTGATAGTCCTACATCGAACAAATTAAATAATTTTCAACAATCGTTGTCTCAGGGGTGTCTAACAGAGCTAGACCCGTAGAATCACGTCATAAATGAAAATTTCTCTTGACCCTAGAGCTGATTCTCATAAGCAATTCTTATAAGTCCTAGGGTTCAAAGTATTGCACTTAGTTTTTAAGTCTAAACCTAAATCAAAGCTATAGTAAGCACTCTCAAAGCATATTTTCTCTGCAACTCAGCTTAAGCCTGTGCAGAGAAACCACTTATCTAAACCACTTATCTATGATTATCACACTATCAAAGGCATCCTGACGTTCATTTCAGGAAAGCCTGAATATTTGGCGAAGAGAGTGAGGAGGGTGGAAACAGCAAATTACAGATTGACTAGCCCTGTGCGGAGCGCCCGGACGGCTGCCTGAGTGCGGTCGGCGGCACATAGCTTGCTGAGAATGTTGCGGACATGGGTCTTGACTGTGCCGACGGTAATGTAGAGTTCGCCTGCGATCGCCGCATTACTGTAGCCATCTACGATCAGCTCCAGCACTTCCATCTCACGGTCGGTGAGGGGGTCTGCATCTAGCAATTGCTCATAATCGGAGTCGTCGTCAGACGCACCGCTGGCGGCTCGGTTGCGCATGGCTTTCCCTTGCTGCGCCTGCTGCAAAACAATGCGGGCGATCGCCGGATCAATCCACGAGTTTCCTTCATAGGTTGACTGAATCGCCTCACTCAGCTTTTCGATGCCCACGTCTTTCACACTGTATGAGTCAGCACCCGCTGCAAATGCCGCCAAAACTGATTCTTCGTTGTCATGCATCGTGAGGATGAGAATTTTAGGCTGATAGGTAGACTCATTAGCCGACTTGCTGCCATGCTCAGATATAGCCTTTGACCGGAGATGGGTTGTCACCTCAATGCCATCCATGTCGGGCAAGCCAATGTCTATGATTGCGATATCAGGCTGAGTCGATTCGATCAGCTCGATCCCTTTTTGACCGTTAGCAGCCTCACCCACCACTTCAACACATTCTTGCTGTTGGAGGGCAGTTCTCAGACCAATGCGAGTGAGATCATGGTCTTCGACTAATACGATGCGGATCTTTTTTGTAGACATAAGACTTTATAGGATGAGACCTCGGCGGTCTTTGATAGATTCTTAATTAGATAGTATTTGATATCTTGCCGGATTTTGCTTCAAGTTTCGTCTATCTCTGGGGATAAGTCTGGCGATAGACCTGATTGAGCGCAAGGCAAGACGAGAGTTGATATCGATTTGTTGAACTTATCGATTTGTTGAACTTATCGATTCGTTGAACTATGAATACAGAGCTGGTGAACTATGGATGCAGAGTTAATGCTACGCAGATACTGATGTCTTATTCCGTGAGCCCCCACAAAACACCGTTAATGGCTATCGTCTATGAAACGTCAAGACTTAGATCGCGCGATCGCACCGAATTCAACACAGCAGGCTAATCAGTCGGGCGATCGCCTGACATCTCTTGAGCAACAATGTCAACAGCTCACGGCCATCATTAATACGGTGCCTCAGATTGTATGGGCTGCAAATGCGGATGGACAATTTCTTTACGTCAATCCGCAATGGTGTAAGCAAACCCATCTCACGCAAGAAGACTTTAACCAGGAGGGTTTCTTTGGAGCCATTCATCCTGATGATCAAGAGCGTATCGTGACCGAATGGCGTCAAACCCTTCAACACAAGACACCCTATCAGGCCGTGGTGCGGTTGCTGCAGGCCAGTGACCATGGGTACGACCATGCGTACGACCGTGGATACCAATGGTACGATCTCCAGGCTTATCCGCTGCATCACCCCGAGCCTTCATCTAGCGATGATCAATCAGAACCTCTATCTAACGACGGTCAATCCCAAGTGGCTTGGGTGGGCACGTTGAGCAGTGCCCAACGCCTCAGAGAGGCTGAAGTGTCGCTGCTTGAAGAACAAAATTTCTTAAAGTCAATTTTGACTCATCTGTCGGATGGCATTGTCGCCTGCGACGCCACCGGAATGCTGACGCTACTGAATCGAGCCGCAGAAGAGTTTCATCATGCGCCCCATCAATCGTTGCCCGCAGGAGATTGGGCTACCCGTTATGACCTTTATCAGGCCGATGGCAAAACCCCAATGGGCACTGAAGATGTGCCCCTCTACCGGGCGCTAAGGGGGGAATCGGTCAGAGACATAGAAATGCATATTGTTCCTAAACAAGGCGAACTGCGTATCGTGTTGGTCAGCGGCGACGCGATTATCAGTGCCGAAGGAAAAAAGTTAGGGGCTGTGGTCGCGATGAAAGATATCACCCAGAGAAAGCAGGCGGAGGCTGCGTTGCGATCGCTCAATGCTGATTTAGAGGCTCGGGTGCAAAAGCGCACCCTAGAGCTAGAGCATTCTTGTCAGGAATTAAAACGCGAGATGAACGCTCGCAAAACCATTGAGCAGCGGCTGATAGCGCAGAATCAACTCTTGCTGCAGCGAAATCAAGAACTTAAAAAGCAGCGCCAGCGGATTCAGCAGCAAAATATTCAGCTAACTGAAGCATCTCGCATGAAGTCGCGATTTTTGGCAACCATGTCCCATGAGTTACGAACGCCCATGAATGCCATTATTGGGTTTTCTCAACTGTTGCTGCGTCAGCGCAAGACTCCCCTTTCTCCGCAAATGGAGGAAATGGTGAAGCGCATTTTGAATAACGGTAAAAAGCTGCTGGGTTTGGTGAATGAGCTGCTCGATTTTTCTAAAGTAGAAGCTGGCAAGCTTGACCTCAACCCTCAAAGTTTTGACCTTGAGCTATTGCTGACGGCAACGTTAGACGAGCTGCGATCGCTGACTGAACCGAAAAATTTGGCGTTGCAGCTCGATTTTCAACTCAGCCACTCCCTTGTGATCAATGATCCAGGACGATTACGGCAAATCTTTGTCAATCTTCTTTCTAACGCGATCAAATTTACAGAGCAAGGGCATATTCTGATCTCGGTGTGCGAAAGCTGTAGCCTCCACGCTGATTCTTCTGGGGTTATGCCAAGTTTTGTAGAAGAGCAGCACCGTGAGGCCAATCTTGATAGCTCTAGCCCAGATGATAGCTCTAGCCCAGACACGGTGAGCCATAAGGTGGGCGATCGCCTGCTGATCACCGTCAAAGATACTGGTATTGGCATGGACCCCGAAACGATTGACACTATCTTTGAACCCTTTTGTCAGTTAGATCAGAGCCATGCTCGCAAATATGGAGGAACGGGGCTTGGCTTGGCGATCGTTGCTTCTCTCGTCCAGTTGATGAATGGCAACATTTCAGTCGAGAGCCAACTCGGTCAAGGAAGCTGCTTTCGGGTCGAGATTCCTCGCTGGATTGATAAGGTTCAAGACTGATGTAGCCATGGGCGAATCGGTGAAGACAGATGCTTTTTGGCGGTCGATTTTGTCTCAGCAAAATTCGACAAGCTGACTACACCCTGGTTTTGAGATGAGTCAGGCCGATGCGTGAGCGCAACTTTTAGGGTGCTAACATCTCGCGACCTAAAACGATCGTCTTATCGATTGGCTGGGGCTTGTCATAGATGGGGCTTAACACCTCTAAACAACTTAGATACCCTGAACTCTCTCCTCAGAGAGAGGTGGTTTAAATCACAATTTTGGAATGATAGTAAGTAATTATGCTTTTTACACACAATCCGAAAATAAATATATAGCCATAGTGAGAAGATGGTCTGTCAACTAGTGCAAATGACACCAGAAAATACAGCGATAAAATCACATTCTTCAAGTTTTGGAGATGCAGACATCGTCTTGGTTGTAGACGATGCTCCTGACAACTTATTTTTGACTGAAAGCATCTTGTCAGAAGACGGGTACGAAGTAATTTGTGTAGAAGATGGAGAGTCTGCCCTGTCTCTTATGGAATCGTTGACGCCAGACTTGGTGCTCTTAGATGTCATGATGCCAGGAATTGACGGCTATGAAGTGACTCGCCGCATTCGCGCTAGTCATGGTGCGTCTTATATTCCCATTTTGCTAGTCACGGCTCACGATCGCCCCTGCGTGGTAGACGGGCTAGATGCAGGAGCAGACGACTTTATCCGCAAGCCCATTGTGGAAGTCGATGAATTGTTGGCGCGTGTGCGATCGCTGCTGCGGCTCAAGCACACCATAGACGAGCGCGATCAGATTGCAAGGCAGCGAGAAGATTTTGTCTCGCGACTGACCCATGACTTACGCACGCCTCTGATTGCCGCCGATCGAATGCTGACCATGATTAATCAAGGAACGTTTGGAGACGTTTCAGAGCCGATTCATGAGTCTATTTCAACAATCATTCGTAGCAACGAGAGTCTGCTGGCCATGGTCAATACCTGGCTGGAGGTTTATCGTCACGATGCGGGCAGCAAGTCACTAACCTTTTCTCGATTTAATTTATCTAAGCTAATCGATGAAGTGATCGACGAACTAATGCCGCTGGCGTTAGAAAAAGAGATTCAATTCCGACATCGATATGGACAGGGGATTGACCCGCAGGGGAGAAACTTGGTTTTTCAGATGTCGGGCAAGGCATCAGCTGAACACAGTAAAGACCTGACCCCGATGGGGTTAAAAAGCTATTCTCAATCTGATCACAACGAACAGGCGATCGCCCTTGACTTGTCCTCTCAGCCTGAAAGTTATCGTATTTTGGGCGATCGCCTAGAGATGCGTCGCGTGTTGATCAACATCATTGGCAATGCCATCAAGTTTACCGATGAAGGCGCGGTCGAAGTGATTGTCGAATTAGCAGAACCAGGCAACTCCGAGGGTGAGACAGACCAATCATCTGCAAATCAAGCTGCCGCCGATCAAGCCTCTGCCGATCAAGCCTCAGAGCCGATGCTGTTGATTCACGTCCAAGACTCTGGTGCAGGGATATCTGAAGACGATCAGGAAGAAATTTTTGAGCGGTTTCGCCAAGGTCGTAACAAGAGAGCAGGCAGCGGACTCGGTCTCCACCTAGCTCGACGCATCATTGAGGCTCATAACGGCAGCATCGAAGTCTCGTCACGCTTGGGACAAGGCAGCCTGTTTACGATTCAACTTCCGGTCAATGCGGCTGGGTTAGAGAGCATGTAGGCGGTCTAAGGACTGGGTTAAAACTAAAGCACACAGTGTGTGCCCTAAGGCGGGGGGCACACCTGCTTGACTGACAAAAGTTCTGATGTAGGTTGGTGTTGAGCAAAGCGTTTGTCCGATGGACAGGCAACGCCAACGCAAAGCGTCTCCGAAGGAGACAACCCAAAGCCAGCAATGGTTTCGATGGGTTACGCTAACGCTAACCCATCCTACGGCAGAATCAGGGCTTCAAGAGTTTTGTCAGTCAATCAGGGGCACACACTCAGGTAGCATCGTTTATTTATGGCTGCCTGCTTATAAATGCCTCCTTATCTTTATGAGTGACTCTTATAGGTAAATCGCCTGTAGACGTTCATTACGCATCGCAACGTCTTTTTTTGCTAACGCTCCTCAATTTAAGAAGGTTCGGCTAGAATATCGAAGATTCTCTAGCCGAACCTTCTTAAATTTTAGGTGTCTACTCCTGACATTTACAGGGCATAGATTACAGAACATAAATTACAGGACATCGAATTTTCTCCATAGTGCTACGCGTTGATGTAACAGCAATATTTGCGCATTGCGACAGAAGAGAAGAAAATTGAGGTTCTTAACCATCGTTCGAGGTGGGCACGACGGGTGAACTGAATCCTGTCTGTTTGCTGTATATCTCGCCTATGGCTTAGAGGGAACTGCTATCTGCTGTCCGTTGCGTTTGAGAATCGATACAGTCTTGGAGGAGCATCATGGCAGATTACAGGAGGCGATCGCAGCCATCACAGCGTAAACGAAGTGCCCGCTCGCCTCGGTCTGACGTGCAGGCTACACCTTCTCGTCGAGGTCGCAGTGGTGGGGCCGCAGCGTCTCGGCGTAGCAGACCTGAAGAAACATCTTTGGGTCGCGCCTCAGCACGGGCTGCAGCTTCAGGCCAACCTCAAAATCCGTCGCGCCCTCGTCGAGCCAGTGACTCCAGCGGTCGTTCTCCTCGACCGGGTGGGGGGGGTGCAGTCGATCCCAATGCCGGAAGTATCGTTTTGCGTCCGTCGAGTCAGATGACTCGCTCCAATGGGTCGGTTCGGAGTCGAGATGGTCGCCGGATGCCCATTGGCCCTGATCCGCGTCGCAGACCTGAAGTCGGAGCCTATGCGTCTGCCTTTGGAGGGCGGCGATCGCAGGCTACAGCCGCCGCTTCCCGCAACAGCTCAGCATCGGCCCATACCCTGGTGCCCAGATCTCCAACCTTGTCGGCGTTTCCGGGTGCCAAAGCAGCCGGAACCTATCGTCCGGTACAGCGCCTTTCTCCGCGCCCAGTGTCTGCCAAACCCTCAGGTGCGCGCAAACCTCGCCGCAAGCCTGTTAGGCGTCCGGTACCGCCTTGGGTCTATGGAATTCGACTGCTCATTTTGGGGGTAGGCATGAGCGCGATCGCTGGCACAGTGCTGTCAGTGCTTAATCCCTCACAACAAGAGCTTGCAGCGAATGACGCCGAAGCCCAAAGCGCCACCCAAGCCAATCGGGTCGGCGCTCTCATGGCTACTCCAGAATCAGGGCGATCGCTCATAAGTTCGTTGAATCTGGGTCAAGACATGAGCAGCTTGTCCCAAAATATTCGCAGCATTGTCGAAACATACCCTGACCTGAAGCCAGGGGTGTTTATCTACGACATGGATACAGGCAATTACGTCAACGTCAATGGCACTGAGCCATTCGCCGCTGCCAGCATGATTAAAGTTCCTATTTTGATCGCCTTCTTCCAAGATGTAGAGTCGGGCGCACTTAACCCCGATGAAATTCTCACGATGGAAACCGAAGATGTTGCATCAGGCTCTGGCAACATGCAGTTTCAGTCTGTTGGCACTGAATTTACGGCATTGGATGTGGCGAGTCAGATGATCATTACCAGCGACAACACCGCAACTAATATGTTGATTCGTCGCTTGGGCGGCATGGAGCGACTAAACGAACGATTTCTCGCCTGGGGCCTGCAATATACCACCCTCAGCAACCTATTGCCTGATTTGGAAGGAACCAACCGCACGTCTCCCAGAGAATTGGTGGAGTTGATGACGCTGGTCAGCCGCGAAGAATTGCTATCTGGGCGATCGCGCGATCGCTTGCTCCACATTATGGCGCGCACTCAAACGAATACGCTCTTGCCCCAAGGCTTGTCAAACGAGGCGACGATTTTTCACAAAACCGGAGACATCGGTTCAATGTTGGGAGATGTCGGGCTGGTAGACGTGCCCAATGGCAAACGGTATGCGATCGCCGTTCAGGTGCAGCGGCCCCACAACGACGCCCGTGCTGGAGAGGTGATTCGCCAGATTTCGAATCAGGTTTACAGCACCATGGAAGATGCGTCTTTGAATGCCTCGCCTTCGTCAGCGCCCAGTGACTTGCAGGATCGAACTGAAACGAGTCGCCCGAATGCCGAGGCAGAATCCTCAGAACCTACGCCCATGGACTAGGAGCAAGAAGGGGCGAAGCCACGGATAAGACCCAATGGTGAGGGGGGCTTCATTCCTCTGAGGAAGGATCGGCAGGATTGAATTCAGCAGGCTTTAATTCGGCAGGTTTTATTAACTCAGCAGGCTTTAATAGTGAAAGCTGATTTTCGGGAGGGCGATACCCCAAATGAACCCAGGCTGCTGGAGCAGCGACCCGTCCCCGTGGTGTTCGTTGGAGGTAGCCGATCTGCATCAGATAGGGCTCGTAGACCTCTTCAATCGTTTGAGCATCTTCTCCGGTAGATGCGGCCAAGGTATCAAGCCCGACCGGGCCGC
>JBARXP010000383.1:0-3142 GCA_049647405.1 Elainellaceae cyanobacterium
TACCATCAATGGTCTCAGCGGAGATGACGTATTGCGGGGCGAAGAGGGTGACGACACTTTAATCGGTGGTCTCGGAAACGATACTCTGGTGGGTGGAGCAGGTGCTGATTCCTTCCAATTCACTGAATTCGAAGCCGGAGTTGACACCCTCCGCGACTTCTCTGGGGCTGAGGGCGATCGCCTCCTGATTCCTCAGAGCGGATTTGGCGGTGACCTATCGTTGGGGCTCCTGACTGAAGAACAGTTTACGCTGGGCAGTGCGGCCAGTCGAGAGAGCGATCGCCTCATCTACGACTCATCCACTGGAGGACTGTTCTATGACGCTGATGGAACAGGTGTCGCAAGTCAGCAAAAAATCGCTCAACTTTCGGGTAGTCCTAGCTTAAGTGCATCTGACATTTTAATAGCCGTCTGATGTTCTAGGTCAGCTTGTATCGACAAGCATTGAGTTAATAGACCTCTTCAAGAATAAGAAAATATTGCAGGTTGAAGCCTCAGGAGTTGAAAATTAGACATACTGCACCCGCAGTCGAACGAGTCCACAGACACAACCGATGGCCGTCTCATATCGCTCAGAACGCATCCGAAAGACTTCCTTGGCGATGCGGAAGATCTTGATCACCCGAATCACATGCTCGACATAAACCCGCTGCTGGCTAATGCGGCGATTCTCATCCTTTTGGGCCTGAGTTAACTCTCCCTGAGGTGGCTTTTTCTGAGGTGTGGTGGTGTGGTCACGCCCCACATAAGCCTTGTCACCCACAAAGGGAATCCCTTCAGGCAGTTCTGCTTGGGTGTGCTCTAAGAGTTTGCTGTCACTGCGCGGGCCTTTTTCGCCTAGCACCACATCCACTAGATCCGTGCCCTGGGGAAGGGTAATGACTTGATTTTTGCGGGTGTGGTGCTTTTGCTTGCCGGAGTAGTACGCTTCTTGTTCCTCTTTGTCACTGGGTCGGGGAATCGGTTGCTCCCAGGTGTCTACCAACAATGCACCCTCAGGTAACTCAGCCAGCCAATGCTCGAGTTCGGCTCGTTCGACGCTAGTACACTCCTGTTGCCATTGCTCCAGCAGACTAGCCGGCAGTTCCTGCCGTAGATAGGGCAGAATTTCGTGGATGTAGTTGCATACGGTTGATTCCGCACAGTCTATGACCGCTGCAATACCTTGCATTGTCCAGTGTTGGCGCAAGTAGAGCAGGGTGACGAGCAAGCGACACAAAAGAATGGCATCTTTTTTCCGTCCACCTCCAGCTTGACGCTGACGGGTAGGCAATTGAGCCTGTTGCTGTCGTGCCGATTGGTCTTGTTCAGCAATGCGTTGCCAGAGTTCCCACAGGGCTTCTGGGGGCAAGCCCAGCATTCGTTTGCCTTGAAGAGGCCGTTCTCTCATCAGGTGAATAAGCGGGTTGAAGAAGTTCTGTTTCATCGCAATCGAGGCTAATCCGACTTAGTTCATTCTCGCTCTCTTTTTATTTCTGAAGATGTCTAATCATGCGATCGCTCTAGCAAGTCTGGGGCGATCGCTTTTCCGTGAAGATACGTTTAGAGGTACAGCTAATCCTTATACGGTCGAGCGAAGATGATTAGTCGATAAAAACGGCGCCATCCCGATCGTTCCTTCAACGTGCCTCATTTCCTCTGGCGGCAACATCCCAAACAGAGTGACCAGAACCCGGCGCTGACTTGCTCCACTTAGGAGGCTTCTAGAAAATAGGTTCCCCTAGCGGTAAGGTAAGACTGGCCTGATATGAGCAGTGAGGGAACGCGATGGAACGTGTACCAGTCGAAGCAAGCGGGACTCTCGGTGCATCTCAAATTGCGGATTTGCGCCTAGCGTCGCAGAGCTTAACGGGATCCGCGCGTCGAGCCTTCCAAGCCGAGATGACGCTGAAATACTGTGATGGGAAGGCTCGATTAGCCGAAAAGGTGTTGGGTTGGGGGCGTCACACGACAGCGTTGGGATTAGCGGAGAAACGCACCGGCCTGATTTGTGCGGGTTCCCAATCAGGGTTTGGGGGAACCAAGCGGTGGGAAGAGCGTTACCCCGCAGCCGCCGAAGCGTTACGGGTCTTAGCCGAAACCCATTGCCAACAGGATCCTAGTTTCAATCGTTCAATCGCCTACACCCGCTTAACCGCCGCTGAAGCTCGCCTGCAACTTCAGGCCCAAGGGTTTTCATCTGACGTGCTGCCAGCTCCCAGCACCATGGCGGTGGTGTTGAATCGACTGGGTTATCGACTCCGATCAGTCGTTAAAGCCAAGCCTCAAAAAAACTCCCCGAAACGAACCTAATTTTTGAGAACCTCAGCGCCAAAGACCAATCCGCCAAGGCCCAACAGGCGGCCCGCCTAAGCATCGACTGCAAGGCTACCGTCAGCTTAGGCCCCTATTCTCGAAGTGGAAAAACGCGAGGCAACCCCCAGGCCAGCGACCATGATATGGGAGCTAAAGAGAAATATATTCCCTGCGGGATTGTCGATGAAGATAGCGGCTCTCTCTACATCGAGTTTGGCAGTTCATATAAAACCAGTGATTTCATTGCTGATGTCTTGAGCGGTTGGTGGGATCAACTTTCCCCTGCTGCCCAACAGGCCATGCCGCTGATTCAGCTCAAAGTCGATAATGGCCCCGAAAGCAGTGGGGTACGAACTCAGTTTCTCAACCGCATGGTGGCTTGGGTAGACCGCATCGGCAAACCCCTACAGTTGCTCTACTTCCCGCCCTATCACAGCAAGTACAATCCCATTGAGCGCTGTTGGGGCATCCTGGAGCAGCACTGGAATGGCACTCAACTCATCAATGTCCAGACCATGCTGGCCTGGGCGCAGAGTATGACCTGGAAAGGGAAACCACCCGTCATCCACCTCAACTCATCGCTCTATCCAAAAGGGATTTCCCTGACCAAACAGGCCATGCTAGCCATTGAAGAACGCTTAGAGCGCAACCCCCTGTTGCCAAAGTGGGATATCCTCATTCGTCCAGCTTCAGGGTAATTTCTTTTCTGGAAATCTCCTTAGGGAAGCGCTCGGAAAAGCAGTACCAGTAGTATCCTGAGATATAGTCAGGTTTGCAGCCTGGTAAATCATATCGGATGAGCCTAGCCAATGCTGGAAGAGACGGTTAAAGCAACCATTAAGGACGC
>JBARXP010000384.1:0-13504 GCA_049647405.1 Elainellaceae cyanobacterium
TGTTCATTCATTATCTCAAGTTTGGGGAAGTACCAGTTCCTCCGAGGCCGATTCCTACAGTCTCATAATCATCCCCTGAATCAGCAACGCCAAATATTTGAGGTTAACGTTTTGCCTCATGATTCCACTCGATCAATTGACTCTTGGGCCATCCTTCGTTTGACCTGCTCGATTCTCGATATCGGCTCATCTCGGCATCGGCTCAAACGTCTTCGTATCAGGTTTTTTGAGATTTGTAGCGGAGCGTCTGATCTCCTTACTGCTTCAGCATCTTAGAAAATCTGACTCACAACTGAGGGCGATCGCGTTGATTCGGTTGCCCTTAAGCGGTAGGATTTTCATCGGGATGTAATCGTCCTTACACTGGTCAACCAACAGAGTTAAGCAGCGCCTGTGCGGAACATTATTATTGCCGGAAACTGGAAAATGCACAAAACCCAAGCAGACTCGTTAGAGTTTTTGCAAGGGTTTCTCCACGAACTCGATGAAACGCCAGATAATCGGGAAATTGTTCTTTGCGTTCCGTTTACGGCCTTGCCCGTTTTGTCGAAAAACCTTCATGGTAGCCGTGTCAAGCTAGGAGCCCAAAATATCCACTGGGAAGACTCTGGGGCATACACGGGTGAAATTTCAGGCTCGATGCTACAAGAGTTTGGGACACGATACACCGTTGTTGGTCACAGCGAGCGTCGTCAGTATTTTGGTGAAACTGACGAGACGGTCAATTTAAGGCTGAAAGCTGCTCAGCAGAATAATCTCACGCCGATTCTCTGTGTTGGAGAAACGAAAGAACAGCGCGATGCAGGCGAAACGGAAAATCTTATTCAGGGGCAGCTCGAAAAAGATCTCGTTGATATCGATCAGTCGAGACTGATCATCGCCTATGAGCCGATCTGGGCTATCGGCACTGGCGAAACCTGTGAGTCTGGCGAGGCCAATCGGGTGGTTGGCTTCATTCGGAGTCAGCTTAAAAATGCCGATGTTCCCATTCAGTATGGCGGTTCGGTCAAGCCTGGAAACATTGATGAAATTATGGCTCAGCCCGAAATCGACGGCGCTTTAGTGGGCGGAGCCAGCCTTGCACCTTCAGACTTTGCTCGCATCGTTAATTACCAACCCCGTTAGCCGGAGCTTTTTTCTCTCGGTAAAAGTCTCTCGGGAGAAGTCTCTCGGGAGAGGTAGCCGTAGGAGAGGGCGATCGCCCTCTCCCGCATAAGCCAACTCAATAGATACATGCAGCGCAGAGAAGACGCATTTTCGGTCGTCTTCTCTGCGTTTAGTGATGACTTCTCAAAAATGGCAGTTTTACTGGGTATTAATCAAGAAGAATCTGTGCCCTTGGGAAGGTGTTTTTATAAAAGTATTGAATAACATACTTCGATTGATTAATCTCCATTGAACTTGATCCCCATTGAGCTTGATCCCCATTAAGCTTGATTCCCATTAAAAAAGAAGGATTGTGAGAAGTTTCTTACTCTATTGAACAGTAAGTGTAGGGGGAGTTTGAAGTTACTTGATGACTTTTCAACCATCCTCTGAGGGGACTCATCCCCTTGATTGCACGGGCAAAAGCTTTATTGTTAAGTTAAGTTAAGTTAATAACGGGGTCGTTAGTATAGACAGGCTACATCAACAAATGGGCCTCTAGAGGAAACAGCTCAACTTCAGCACCTCACTTCACTTAAGTCGGTAGCCATAATTAAACAATGCTCTCTGAGTGTGTGCCCCCGTGGGGGACACACACCGTTTGTTTTGGTTTTGAGCACATACTTAGATTCTGGGTTGATGCTTTGGTGTAATTATATTCAAAGCCTATACTCAAGCCCAGACATAAACCAAGACTTCAAAAGTTTTGTCACTTGTCTAAACTTTTCTCTCGTCAAACGAGTGATTAAAGAGTTAGGCAATTATATAAGTTTCAAACTTAAGTTTCAAGCTCATTGTTCACAACTATTGGTTCTTTACCCTCTAGGGGATTACCCATAAAGGGTTTCACCCATCATTTATTAACAGAATTTTTTGGGGATTAAAAATGGGCTCGACTTCAATTAATTATTTAAGTTAGAATTTCTAACTCAGCAATTAAAAGTGTTTGTTAGGTTGGATTTTTGCGGAATCTATAAGCTCATGAGCTTTATTCCCATTTCAATGACATCTAAGGCAAAATGATTTATAAAACCAGATCGAAATCGTTCACCAAATCCAGTTCAACAGATCGATTTTTAGTGAGTCTAATAGTGGTTCTTCCCTTTTTTTTAGGGTCAAGCTCTTTCTATGAAATACATCGATATAATTTTATTAACTAGATAGTCTGTCATTAGAAAAGTCTGTGGTCAAAACTAAAGCGAATGATGTGTGTTCTCCGGCGGAGAACACACACTCAGACAGCATCGCTAAGTGATGGCTACCTGCTTAAAATTCACTTTTGCTGAACACAAGCCCCTTGATATTGAACAATTTGCTGCATTCATCATTCAACTTGGGCTATGAAAGCTTCTGAACTATTGAAAAGATATTCTGAAGGTGAACGCGATTTTAGGGGTGTGCAGCTACGAAATTGCAACTTTCTAGGTCGTGACCTGCAATATATTGATGTCAGTGGTGCTGATATCAGAGGAAGCAATTTTACTGGTGCTAACCTAGCGGGAGCCGTATTCCAAAATGTTCGCGCAGGGCTACCCAAACAGTATGTGGTTTTACACTGCATTGTTAGCTCCCTTCTGTCTCTCCTATTGGGTATTTTTGCAGGACTTTCAGGCGTCTGGATTAGCTCTTTACTCTCATCAGATTATGTTCAGACCTTTACTATTTTTCCGGCAGCAGCAGTCATCACGGCACTCGTTTCTGCACTGATAGTCACCCTTGCGACACGTGACTTATCGGTTAATTTGTTGTTAACAATTCTGGTCGTATCTTCCATTATTTTCAGCGTTACTGAATTGAGTCCTGTATTTGCTTTTACTGGTTTAGGGGCGATCGCCAGTTATTGGTTAGTTTTAGGCATTCAGTCTGTTAATCTCTTGCTAGCCGATCGGTTTATAATCGCCATCATTCTCATTACTGGAGCAAGCGCGACTCAAAGCGCCTTCTCTTTATCTCGAATGCATACCGAAGCATTTGCGATTTCAATCGCATTATCTTGCATTCCTGTTAGTCTTTACTGTTCTCAAATGGCAGCACGAGGAGAGTACAAGTTTAGGTTTATCTTGCAACTGACTCTGATTTTAAGAACTCTTGGAAGTACCTCTTTTCAGAGAGCTAATTTAACAGATGCAGATTTCTCCTATTCTTGCCTCAAAAATGTCAATCTCTGGCAGGCTGTGCTAACAAGAGTTCGATGGCAAGACGTAAAGCTACTCAATCAGGCTTATACAGATAATGTGCAGCTTAAAAATGCCCGTGTGCGATCGCTGCTCACTTCACTCAATGGATATCAGAAATGCTACGACAGTTTGAACTTACGGGGTCTTAATCTTGATGGAGCTGATCTGGAGAAAGCGAGCTTTAAGCGATCAGACCTGAGCGATGCAAGTGTTCAGTCAGCAAACTTAAAAGACGCAAATTTAACGGAGACCCTTTGTATTCGAACAAACTTTTCCCACGCTTATTTTACGGGTGCCTGCCTCCAAGAATGGAATATTAATCACGAAACCAATCTCAGTTTCATTGATTGTCAATATATCTTTTTGCTAGAGCATCCTAATTGTCATGGCGATCGCGATCGTCGGCCTCATGCTCCCTATAAAGTATTCAACCCTGGCGATTTTGAATTGCTTTACTGCAAAGTGACCGCGACCGTACAGTTGCTGTTACGAGATGAAATTGATGCGACATCATTTCAAACTGCGCTCCAACAGGTTAAGTCAAAGCACCCCAATACTTGTCTGATGGGTGTTGAGAGAAAGGGCTTCGACACCCTGGTCACATTAGGTATTCCTGAAGCTACTGATAAATCAGAGATTGAGCAAGTTTGGGATGATGCTTATAACATGCGCCTCCAAGCCGTAGAGACGAAAACGTTACTAGAATCCGAACGACGTCGGGCTGAAGAGATGAAAGAAATTACGCTGACAACTGTGAGCAAGTTAGGCAGCGTACTCTCCCATCTGACCATCTCTAATACCAACACCGTAGTTGCTGATACAAAAGCAATGATCAACAGCAATGATGCAAGTCGTCATGTGAAAATCGGTCATGTGGGCGGTGATTTTAATGCATCAGATACAGCTATGAATTTGGGCGATGTTCAGCCCTCTAGCTCTCGCTCGATAGCAAACCAATCCGTTGTTGAAAATTCTTCAATCAACGGAGAATCACGTTCTTATCCCTCCCAACGTCCGTTGTTACAGCATCAGCTCTCAAAACTCATTGCAATCTTAGGGGCTGATGCAACCTTATCAGCCCAAGATCGAGCAGATGCACTTGAATCTGCTCATTTTCTGCGTGAAGTCGCTCAAGATTCAACGCGCCTGCCTGCCAAGTCGGAACTACAGCAAGCCGTTCATAGACTAAAGCGCATTTCCCAGACCATAGAGTTGTCGGGCAACAAACTTACAAATCGTTGAAGGCATTCATTGAACACGAGTACGGCATAAGCGGAAAGGAAGACTGGAATGTCAGAGGTGCTAAACGATCCTGTAATTCAGAATCGCCACTCTCAATCAATCAAGCGTCACAAAACATTCTTCTGCAAATGAGCTTAACGAATTCACCTGTAGCGGGGCTACATTCGCTAAATTGGAAGAAGCTGTGTATGAGTTGCCTGCCCCTCAAGCGCCTGAATCAGACTCCATCAAATTTACTTTGTCGAAAGCAATTTTAGAGGCTTAGCTATGTGTATTTGTGTGAACTGCTCCTACGTTGATCGTTGCACAACATATCATGCAGTTGAAACCAACCATCAACAGCCTCATCTGACTGAAACGCCTGATTTTGAAGCCGTTAGCCCAACCATCAACGCTAACATTACGCCACCCGAAGTGCGTGTTGAGGGCGATCGCATTGTCCAAGACGGAGATTTTGGCTTCGAGTACGATGTTATCGGCTGCGAGAGCTTCAAGGAAGAACAGGGAAAATGGGCTAAGCTCCGCCCTGGAGAAATGGTGCCAAAATAAGGCGTTAGAGGTGATATCTAACGCGTCAAAAGGTGCTTTCAGACCTGCTTTCAGACCTGCTCGTAGTCTTTTTCTCCAATCGTTGAGAGATTTCTAGGCTCCGATCGATTCAGAGGTAGAGTTAATGCGAGGAAAAAAGTAGCCACGCCCTCGATCCGTGTGAATAAATTCAGGATTGCCGGGATCGTCTTCTAGCTTGGCGCGCAATCGAGAAATATGCACATCAACAACGCGCAGATCTGTATGGCGACTAGGCGAATATCCCCACACTTCTTTAAGAATATCGCCCCGTGAAACTGACTCTCCAGGACGACTCACCAACAATTGCAGCAAATCAAACTCAATGCCAGTTAAACGGATTCGCTTATCTTTGGCATAAACTTGACGCTTATTTAGCTCAATTCGCAGATTGCCAGACTGAATCAGCCCTGCTCCTTGTTCTGAAGAGTTTCGGCCTAAGCCGTCTTGGTTCTCCGTACGTCTCAAAATGGCTTTAATTCGAGCTTCGAGTTCTTTTGGAGAAAAAGGCTTAGACAAATAATCGTCAGCGCCCATCTCTAACCCGGTAATCCGATCGGCTATTTCTCCCAGAGCTGTCAGCATGATGATCGGAACATCGGTTTGCTTTCGCAACTGCTGACAAACAGAATAGCCATCTAGCTTGGGCATCATGACATCAAGGACGACCAAGTCGGGTAATTCTTCATCAAAGAGCTGCAACGCTTCTTCTCCGTTGGCTGCAACGACCACGTCGTACCCTCCCATCGAGAGTCGAGTAGACAGAATCTGTCGGATAGCAGTCTCGTCATCAACCACTAAAATTTTTTTCTTTTCTTGACTGGTCAATGTGTCCTTCTCTCCTTAACCATTATCTTCTGAAGACTGCGTGGCAACTTCTAGAACTCAAACCGTCTATGAAAAGTTGCGAGGCGGTCTGTCACTCTTCTGATAAAGCCACATGAAAAAGCAATGTTTCTTAATAGACCATTTTACGTATGATAACAAACGATAACAAAGACAACGAGCTATGGGCACGAAGTTATGGCTCAGTCTTCCTAAGGAATTGTATAGAATTTTCGTCACAAAACATTGCAAAAATCAATACTCTTCTCATCGGGTATTAAGTTGCTGTCATAGTCTTGGGCAGTCAAATCATCGCTTGATATGATTGCTCAAGCTTGTTGACGGATAATTGACATGGCTAATCCATTCTTGGGCGTTCGAATTTCGCCAAACTTAGACCAGGCGATCGCCACTCGCATGGAACAAACGGGTCAGTCAAGAACTGATGTAGTCATTGCTGCCCTCGAATCGTATTTAAATATGAGGCCATGTCACGAGCGCCTGCTCTCAATTGAGCAAAAGCTCACAGAGTTAGAGGCTCGCACCCAGCAATCTGACTCAGCGAGGTCGCAGCATAAAACATCGAGTTGAGTTATTGGAGGGAGGCCCCTTCGTTACTGTCTGCCTCCTCCTGCTCTTCACTATCTATTTTTGCCGCATTCAAAATAGCATCCTCAGACTCAGTCTCGATTAAGCTGGCTAGTCGGTGTTGAGAAAATACCCGATATTCCTTAGGTGCTGCAACATCAGACAATGCAGCCCCAGCTTTAGATTGAATATTTTGCATATTGACTAGAGTGTAGTCTGTATTTTCTGCGTGGATGGTCATCGTAATGTTGAACACGTCAAAGAAAATGACAACCCACTTGCACTCTTCTTCTGAATATGATCTGTAATAGCGAATTAAGTCTGCAACCCGAGCCTCAAGGTGTGTCCGGACATGAGGGCACATGAGAACAATTTTGAGCAGCATGATCACGAGAATCAGGGGATTGCCCTGGGACATAATCCCTAGAAAGAGGGGTGAGGGGCAGTTACGATCTTCAGTGGTGAGATAACTGACGAAGCGATTTGACGTTCTCAGTAGCAGTGCGTCATCGATAGGCTTTGACTCGTGAATCTTGTAGAGTTCTTCTATTTTTGGAACGAACTGTTTTTTAAGAACATCGTCTACTCCTCGGGTATCTAGGGCGTAAAACAGATACTCTTTGAAGCTACTTTTGAACGCCCTGTAGTTTAAATCTTGAATCTGATTCCGAAAAATATTGGCCAGATTGGAGTAGTTGAACATCCCTCGTCGAGCCACAACGCGCTTAACGAGTTTCAAGCTTTCGTCACCCAAAAAAGTCGGATTCTTGACTCTCCGATTTTTTTGATGGGTGGGATTTGAGAGCGCCGTGTAAAAGGCTAAGTTTAGTTTAAATTTTTCTTTGAGCTTCCGCGATAGTGCTCGCGCTGCTTCGCGCTGCTCAACCGAGTTACTAAGATTGACATACTGCGGCACGAGCAAATATGACGCATATCGTTGGCTCCAATGGTCAACTTCGGAGGAGTCATATCGAGTTGTAAACAGCCGCAATTCTTCAAAATCTCGGCTGCTGACAAAGTTCTTGAGCCATGTTCGAAGACGCTTTAGCGTCGGTGACGGCGTAGAGCGCTCTAAAATCGGATCTGAAAACAGCGCGATGAGCTGCCCGATCGAGTCATGGTTTCGACTAATATCCCAGTTGTTGATGAGAATGTAGCATGAACGCTTCAGTGTGTTACAAAATTCTTGTTCGTGATTGGAGAATACAATCTCGTACAGAGCCGGAAGAATGACGGAACTAGCCGTATTGACATGATGAATAAAGAGATACCTGAACTCTGTTAAGACATCTTCGGCAGGCCAGGTCTGAACAATATTGATCAGATAATCATAGATGGCTTGCTGAGCCGCAGGAATGTCGCGCCGATAGACATTGGTCACAGGCTTAGAGCGAGCGGAGGATTTGCTCGGGATATTATTCTCCATCTGTGCCATGTTCATACCCGTTTTCCCCTGATTCCCTGCGCTCGGCCTGAGCCTGGACTGATATCGCTACCTTCAACATCATCAGCACAATTGCTCTTAGCGATCTTGTGTATAGCTTTGTAGTTACAAAATTCTTGACGAGTTGAGTTTGCTTCTTTTTTGTCTGTGCTTCTATTTGTGACTCTAGTAGTACCCACACCAACAAAGGCTGAAATTTCGGCCATAAGTTAAGGCATTTCACGGATGACTGAAGACTAACTTGCTCAACGTCTCACATTCGTTCGCTTGGGAAGTCGTTGAACATCAACTGTGCGTTGTAATCTTCGTCACTAAGGTCATACCGACAGTTATCCTGCAGGCAATAGTCTAGAAATCGCTCAACCTCAATCAGACTCTCTATCTACCAGAGAATCTTGAAATCTGCTTCAGGCGTTGTGGTCACAATCGGTTGAGCATTTGATGACATCTTAAGTGATTATACTGCCATAGTTCAGACATCTCAGGATAGTGCGGAAAGAAAGACCGTATATTCACAGAATATCGAGCAATTCTGCACACACTTTTTAATAAACAGAAACATGAAGCAAGAAATGGGCGCACGGAGGCTCTCATGTGTCTGAATCAATCTGAGACTCTGCCAATCTGAGACTGTGCCAATCTGCTGAGTGGGGCGAGAGATGCCATGATCGCGACTCAAAATCGCTCAACCCAGACGAGATGTTGGGCGATCGCCAAATCTATTGCTTCTATCCACATCTCTTGGACTATTTGGTAAAAGTCGTCATCAGAAACGTGCAGTACTATTTTTTGATCAGGCTCAGACGCGCCTTTTGAGACTAAGCGAAGTGAAGCTGCTTTCAGCAGAACTCTGTAGCGTTAGGCGCTCAGGTAAAACCAATACTTTGTGGAAAGCCTCGCACTGCCAGGTTTCCCATGAAATATTGGTTCTAATCTATCCGCGTATTGCTATAGAAAGACTCGAACCTGAAAGCTAGCAGGAGTCTCTATTGAGCCTAAGTAATTAAGCTTAAGTAGAAGATGAAGACAATATTACGCAGCTGATTTTTGGAGTCGATTTCAAATATGGGGGCAGAGGGACTTGAACCCTCACGACCTTACTCAGGTCAACGGATTTTCATCCTCCCACAGCTTTCGCTGTCGCTTTGACCTCTAGCTGTCTTGTGGACATTCGACAGGCTGAGAAAACCCGTGAATTTCACTAAAGTCATCGCGTTGAGAATTGGACCCTCCCTTTACCCTCGACTTTACGTTAGGGTAGCTCCCGTCGGGCCTCTGCACCTTCCGAACAAAAATTCGGCTTGGCTCAGGATTGCCGTGTCTTGCTCTCTTAAAAGAAGAGCAAAATTTAGGTTTCCCTGAGTTTGAGAGCATTCACTTAAAAGATTTCTCGATTAAGGCTCAGTTTTCTAAGTCCGTAGCGTCTACCATTCCGCCATGCCCCCAAGAGCGATCGCCGCATTGCTAAGTCGAGCCATTGATCGACCTAACAGTGATCGGATGATCGTCGTTGGGAATTGCGCTGAACACGTTCAAATTACGTGAAGTATACAGCGTCTTCCATTCCACCACTATTTGGCTAAGGATGCAACTCTTCATTCATTTTTTGATATTACTTAGCTCAAAAATGCTGACAAATACCGATGTTTTGACTAGGCCAAGATGCAGATGAGGCGTTAAAATCAGGGCATTGAAATAGACGTATCAACAGCAACGAAGACCTGTATGGATATTCTGACTCTTGCTCTGTATGCCGTTCTAGGGGGTGCCTATCTCGTGGTCATCCCTCTTGCTGGAATGTTTTATTTGAACAATCGGTGGTTTAATGCAAGCTCTATCGAGCGAGTGTTCATGTTTTTCTGCGTCTTCATGTTTTTTCCGGGCTTTTTGCTCGTTAGTCTATTTCTCAACTTCAGACCCCAAAGGCAAGAAGTCTAGAAGAAACTACTGTGCAGCCTGACTGCCGATTGAGGAGCTATGCGAAGAATAGATGTTCTTCTGGTTGGATTAGGTCTGTTTGTAGGAGGCGGCGCAGTTTACGCGAGCTTTCAATTGGCGGGCATGAATGCATTAGATGCGGGCATTTGGGCTCAGGTCGTGCTGGTGGTTGGCTTAGTGGGTTGGTTGGTGACTTACTTACTTCGTGCCGTTACGCAAAAGATGACTTACAACCAGCAACTAAAAGACTACGAAGATGCGGTTTTGCAAAAGCGCCTAGATGAGATGACCCCTGAACAATTAGAGCAGCTTCAAGCTGAAATAGAGCGAGAGCAGGCAGCTAAAACCCCTACAGACTAGATGTGATGAGTGCTGCATACCCGTGTTTTGCAACATTGGGTTGTTAAACTCGAACCAGCCTAGCTCTGTCAACCCTTCTCAGGGGAGTCTGTTGGCGATCGCATCTACGTTAAAAATCGCATGACCTCACCACATTTTTCTCCAAAGCAAGTATCGCCCTGGAAGATTTGCGGCATTCTTGTCTTGGGGGTTTTTTGCGTTTCGACAGCAGCAATTTTTATTCGACTAGCCTTAGACGCCTCTGGAACGGCGGGCGTCGGGTTTAGCTTAGTGTTGTCGGCCTCAAGATTGACGCTGGCGTCGATTATTTTGTTGCCAACCTGGGCACGTTTCAAGCACAGCCCCGCTCAAAAAAGTGCGATCGCTTACTCAGCTTCTGCGGGTGTGCTGTTAGCGATACATTTTGCGACCTGGATTACGTCACTGTCTTACACGTCTATCGCAGCATCTACCACGTTAGTCACTACAAATCCGATTTGGGTCGCTATCTTATCTTGGCTTTGGTTTCGCGAAACCCTCTCTCCAAAAACTATCACTGGCATCGTCATAACTCTAGCTGGAGGGCTGCTGATTGGGCTTGAAGGAAGCAACGTTGACGTAGTCGGGCAAAACCCCTTGTTAGGCAATGTTCTGGCCTTGATGGGCTCGTGGTCGATCAGCCTACATTTTTTACTAGGGCGAGAAGCCCAGCGACGCGGGCTTGCAATCGGCAATCATGTGGCGATCGCCTATGGTGCTGCTGCTCTTGTCTTGCTGCCCCTGCCTTTTTTCTTCCACACATCATACTTGGGCTATCCGCTCCAGGTATATGTGTGGATCTCACTCATGGCGCTGTTTTCTCAAATATTCGGTCACACAAGCCTAAACTGGGCTGTCCATCAAATCTCGCCGACCCTTGTGACCCTCGCGATTTTGCTCGAACCGGTGAGTTCAAGTATTTTGGGCTATCTGGTGTTTGGAGAGGTTCCTAGTATTCAAGTTGGAATCGGAGCGGTCATCATTCTCTCAGGGGTGGCGATCGCCGCCCTTGGCAGCAGAAGCAAGTCTGCGATACCTACTGCTTCGAATTCAGATTCACGTCGTGAGCAGTAGGCTGCTGCTCCCCCTGAGGTCTTGAAATGGCGATCGCTAAAGACACCACGCACCCTGAATCTAAAGTCTTCTAGCGCAGCCCTGGCGTCAATACTTGTCAAATATATCAACGGGGCGTAGATGCTGTTCATCTCACGCCCCGTTGATAGCTTTGCTGCTAGCCTCTTCACACCGCATATACAACACAAGACCTCTGTGACTCATTCAGGAAAGGCTCAGCATCTCTTTCGAAGATACGTTTTGTTGAGCCATCACTTAAACTCTGTCGAGAGCAGTCACAACAGGGTTAAGGGTTTATTTTCTCATAGAACAGAAGTTCTATAAAGAAGTCAAGGTTGCTACAGACGTTTCAGATGTATCGCTATCAACGTAGCTAAGCCACAGCGACGCAAACTCTTGGGATTTCTCTAACCACTCTTCCCGAATTTGATACATGCGACGAGGGCGACCTCGTCCTTCAACTTTTTTCCAGTATCCCGTAACCGCATCCTCGTCCTCAAGAAATTTCAATGCACTGTAAAGAACCGTATCTGACAAACGATACGACGGATACGTTGACTCAAGCAGCTGAATAAGCTCAGTTCCGTAAGAATCGTGCTGAATCAGCACCGATAAAACGTAACAAACTGCTAACTCCCGATTGAGATAGAAGGGAGGAGGGTTTTGGAAAAATTGATAAATATCATCAAAGGAAGTCATATCTTAGACCTAGCTTTATTTAATTCACGAGCGCCACTTCTACAACCCTGTCATCTCAAGAAACTACAGGTTCGATAGCATTAAGACCATGCAATTCAGGCTCTCAACACTTTACTTTGTAAACAAGAAAATTAGCCTCTGCCATCCTGCTAGAGAGTGATATCACTCTAGATGGATAAAATAAGCTTAGTGTTCCTGCTAAGTTCTGCAATATGTCTGATCAACACTGAGCTTTAAAATAACCTGCAATTACTAAAATTATCTATTTTTTACATTCCCCGATCTAAATTGCTGATGTTCTGCTTTCTCGTCCATTTCTCAGTTCATCTTTAACAATGCAAACGACGTTTTTCTTGAATGATGAATCAAAAAATCTGTTAGTTCACTTATAGATTCTGAACATAGCAAAAGCAGGGCATGTCATCCATGAATCTACGGAATAGTGGCAGTAGGGAAGGCATACCCAAGAAGCTCATCACTCGCTTGTCGTAAGTCGGCTGCCTTAAAATTTGGGCGGCTTGTATAGGATGGAGTAGCACAGCGTAACCCATGCGGATATTGGGTTAGAGCCTTTGGCAAGGCTTTGCCTTTCTTGAATGCCCCTTGGGTTATACGTTCCTCAACCACTACCTACGCATACTCACGGTTGCTTTTATTCACCTACTTATCGGGTTTTCATTGCCGAGTATTGATTCAACTTAGTGAAGACTTATACATTGCTAGAGAAAGCAGCAATCCGATTCAAGCATTAACCTACCGTGCCCTATGGCCGTAAATAGAACGTGACAATGAGAGACTTGAACAAGTTGTATTTCACTTCATACCAATGATGAGTTTCGCCTATGACTTTTTTGAACTCGAATTGGGCAATAATCATGGCGGCAGACTATTCGGAACACCTCGCCTTTCCCATACGGTTTGAGATGGACTCGTCTCTTCAAACGTAAGAATTCAGACTTGTACCTGCACTTGAACCCTAAGGGTAGTGAAATGAAGATTCTTGGCTGACTGGATGTTACCTGGAAAGAAAAAAAGGGCGCCCCAAAAGGGACGCTCTTAAAAATCAGACTGTAGTCCAGTCGCTTTCAGCTCTAGCCGTTGATGGAAGGAGCAGTCAGCGCGACAGGTGCAGACTCAGCACTCGCCAAATCGAGTGGGAAGTTGTGAGCATTGCGCTCATGCATTACTTCCATACCCAAGTTCGCCCGGTTGATGACATCCGCCCAGGTACAAATTACATGGCCTTGGCTGTCAATCACAGACTGGTTGAAGTTGAAGCCGTTCAGGTTGAACGCCCTCGTGCTGATGCCCAATGCCGTGAACCAGATGCCGACCACGGGCCATGCACCCAAGAAGAAGTGCAAGGAGCGTGAGTTGTTGAAAGATGCGTATTGGAAGATCAAGCGACCGAAGTAGCCGTGCGCTG
>JBARXP010000385.1:0-3832 GCA_049647405.1 Elainellaceae cyanobacterium
GAAAATCAGCTCCTCAATCTCGAATTTGAGGCGATCGCCCCCGACACACCAGACACCGCACTCCCGAACGCACTGCCGTTTTCGCCTTCGGCCTTACCCAATTTGCTCACGGGCGGAGGGCTGGATGAGGTTACAGCAGTGACCGTCAACGATGATGGAACCGTGAGCTTGACTGGGAGTAGTGTGGCGATCGCCCCTCCTCCCGGCGCAGCGATTGTCAGCGGTGTCGTCGATGCAGCCAATTCTCTACTGCCTATTCCTGGCATTGATGCGGGGGAACCGATTGTGGGGGGCCGGGTGCAGGTGTTGGGCGATCGCATTGCTCTACTGGGTGCAACCGTCGATGCATCGGGCACCAATGGTGGCGGCAGTGTCCAGATTGGCGGCGCATTTCAGGGACAGGGCACCACTCCCACGGCATCCCGCACTCTGGTCGATAGCAATAGTATTATCGCTGCTGATGCATTGCTGAACGGAAATGGCGGCGAGGTGGTGATCTGGTCGGAAGAAGCAACGGCGTTTTCAGGAGCGATCGCTGCCCGTGGAGGTCTAATCTCAGGTAATGGAGGACTCGTCGAAATCTCCAGCGTCCGTCATCTCGGTTTCTACGGCACAGCGGACGTAACAGCACCCAATGGTCTTTCGGGACTAGTGCTGTTCGATCCCGAAACCATCCAGGTAATCGATGCTGAGGCAGGCACCGCACCCGACGATGGAGAACTGATTGATGACATCATCAATTCAGGAGATTCGCCCGGAGCGACCTTCATAATTTCTCGTGGCACCTTAGAGGCGATCGATGGCAGCGTCACCTTAGAAGCGACAGGAGACATTATCTTTGAGAACTTTGCCGCCGATGAAATCGTCTTTCAGGCCAGTCCAGGTGAGAGCGTCAATTTAACCGCTGATGCAGATACTGATGGGAATGGCGATTTCATCATGAATCCGGGTGATGTGCTGCGTACCCTTGGAGGAGATGTGGCTATTTCTGGGGCCAGCCTTACGGTTGGTAGCATCAATACCGCCGTGTTTAATCTGACAAATGCTGACGCCTCAGATCGCACATTTAATTCTCAAATTGCAGGAATCGGGCCTGGAGTTAGCTTGACAGAGATTTCTGGCGAACTAAGTAATGGCAATGACGTTGATGTCTACCAGATTTACATTACGGGCGATGGCAGTTTTTCGGCTACGACGGTCGATGGAACTACGCTCGATACGCAACTCTTCCTCTTTAGGCCCATTGGCAGTGAAGTCGCTAGGGGCGTCGATTTAGAAGGGGTTTATGCCAACGACAACCTGAGTGACATCATCACTCAGTCAACCTTGCCATCTGGTGACGCACTCACGCCAACTGAGCCTGGAATCTACTACTTAGCCATTAGCGGTGGCGATCGCGACCCTCTCTACAGTACTCGCCTTTTTGTTACGCCCGGAGCCGACCAAGAAATATTTCTAGACTCCGATACTGGAATTAGCCCTGTTCGAAACGATATTGAAGGCAACACGTTTTGTCCATCTTGTCTCTCAACCTGGGGCGGCGATGGCTCCGCAACAGGCGGCAATTACTCGATTCGTCTCACAGGAGCGGAAGGGATTCTTCCTGTGGTGAACGAATATAGTAGTGATTTCCAAGTAGATGGAGGCTCAATTCAACTCACGGCAACGAATGGAGATCTCTCCGCTCGAAGCTTATTCACTGATTCTATATTCAGCGCTGAACTTGGAACAGTTCGCATCGAAGCTGAGGGAAATATCGAAGTGGGCGGAATCTTTGCGGGTAACGAATCTATTGAAGTTCAAAGTACCTCCGGCGGTATTACGCTTGACAACGTTATAAGTGATCGAGATTCAGTCAATCTCAGCAGTTCTGCGTCACTGGATGCGGGAGATATCTTTGCGTCTGAATCAGTCACTTTAGAAAGTGAAACGGGTGACATCACAGTTTCAACAATAGAGTCTGGTTTAGAATCCACGTTTTATTTGGGGGATGAGGGTGGCGTTGCGATTGAAGTTACGGCAGGTGGTCTATTCCGCGCTACTGGATTTACAACGCTTAGCTATCAAAATTTCGACTCAGAAGTACCCTTCAGTCCTTACGAAATAAACGAAGTTCCTCTGAGTGTCTTCGCAAACGATGGGAATGTCATCAGCATTCGTCATGGCGGAGAAACGGTCGAGACTAATACCGACAATATTGTGATCGAGGGGGAAAATTCTGAGATTCAGTTTGTCTCTGGCCCCACCCTGGCGGGCCTGCTCGTTCCTGAATTTGACGATGAGTTTGTCGCATTTAGCGAGGATGGAGTGGCGATCGATGCAGACGATGCCGTGATTTTCCCGGACACAGTTTATCTAAATCAAGTCTTTTCGCCGCTCAATCTACCTGATGAGATGCCAGAAGGCGTTAGCGGCACCGTGGGCTTGATTGGCTTGGAGAGTGGCGGCGATTCTGGTCTTTACACCTCGCTCCAGCCTCGCCCCTTCGTTCCTCCGACGGATCCGCCTGTCGAACCGCCAACAGAGCCCCCTGTGGATCCTCCGACAGAGCCGCCCATCGAACCGCCGACGGAGCCAATTGATCCCACTGATCCACCAGGAGAGCCGCCCGATCCACCTATTCAGCCTCCAACTGACCAACTTGATCCTCCGGTTGACCCCACAGATCCCGGTACCGATCCTGGTACAGACCCCGGCACAGATCCCAGTACCGATCCTGGTTCGGACACAGACACTGATACCGATACTGAAAACGATCAGGGGATTGCTCTCATTGCCGATCGCGAACTCTGTGAATCGGATGAGCCTGTTGCGGTTCGCTCAAGTCCTGATGCCATTCTTGTGATTGAAGATGAGGCGATCGCCCGCTTCTATAATCCTGATCTGTCGCCTATTGGTAGTCTCTGTGACGAGGGAGCAATGGAAGTCGAGCCTTCAACTGATGATGTCGAAGATAGCGAAGCAGAGACCTCTTCTATCTCTCCCAGTAACACTGACTCTCCCGATAACGCTGAATCATCAGAGCTAGTCGATACGATATCGTCTGCTTTACGATTTATTTAAAAGTATTGAGAGGTTCCTCGTTGACAGAACTGGATCGTGCCGCCTCAACACCAGAAGCGGTTCGATGTTCTCGTCATCATGCGTTAGGCAAGCTCAAATCAGAGGTCATTGCCCTCTTTCGTAGACCTTGTAGCCCATAAGGCCATAAACCCGATCAGGCGATATGAAATTTAAGGAAAAAATCATGTTGCATGTTCTTGTGGGAGCAGCATTATTTGCCATTCGTAGATAAGATTGCAGCAAAAGTCTACCGCTTTGTTCTAAGTCGCATATATTCTCGATGTGATCTCCAGCTCCTAAGAACGGCTTCAATGCAAGCTTGGAGTGAAACATCAACTGTCAGCGTACATCTACAAAAAAGATTCATTTATAAGCCCCATGAATGAAGTTTCTCGCCATGCAGGTGCTGTAATATCCCTGCTGAGCTTTGGCTCACTTTCGTCTCTGGTAATTTGGAATTTCTTTGCCACGAATGCGGCAACTGCTGCATCTCTCTATTCTCAGTCGATCCTTCCTGAAGCTTATGTTGATACCGTTGCTGGTCATCATGATATTGCTCCATCAGATACGGTTTTCCAAAACGTCTCTGGGTCAGACATGCTCGTGGCTCAATCGATCACGACGGCCAATGATGGCACGGGCACACAAATTATTATTGATGGCGATCGCTTTGATATCGATGGCGGCACTCAAGCCGGAGAAAACCTCTTCCACAGCTTCCAAGAATTTGGCCTGAGTGCTGAGCAAATTGCCAACTTCCTCTCTAGTC
>JBARXP010000386.1:0-13272 GCA_049647405.1 Elainellaceae cyanobacterium
GTATGGCGACTTTTCTCCTGGAAGTGGGCACAGAAGAGCTTCCCGCAGGATTTTTAGACGAAGCATTTGATCAGTGGCGATCGCGCATTCCTGCCAGTTTAGATGAGCACTTTCTCACTCCTGAGGCGGTAGAAGTCTATGGCACCCCCCGTCGCTTGGCCGTGCTCATTCGCGGATTGCCCGAGCGTCAGCCCGACCGAGAAGAAGAGGCGAAAGGCCCTCCGGCTCAAGCGGCGTTTAAAGACGGCAAGCCGACCAAGGCCGCCCAAGGCTTTGCTCGCTCCCGTGGCGTAGATGTGTCGGCTCTGGAAGTCCGCGAGACGGATAAAGGGGAATTTGTCTTTGTTCAGCTCAATATTCCAGGCCGCCCCGCTGCCGAGGTGTTAACGGAGCTGATCCCCGACTGGATTTTGAAGCTAGAGGGCAAGCGATTTATGCGCTGGGGCGATGGCGACCTGCGCTTTCCTCGCCCGATTCGGTGGCTGATTACGCTGCTCGACGATACGGTTCTACCGCTGACCTTAGAAAACGGTTCTGAGAGCTGTAGCAGCGATCGCACCTCCCAAGGCCACCGCATTCTGTCGCCAGGAGAAATTTCGATTCCAACAGCATCCGACTATTTAGACTGTCTCCGGCGGGCTTCGATTGAGGTTGACCCGGCTCAGCGGCGATCGCACATTGTTAAAGAAGCCCAGGCTGCGGCCAAGAAGCTGGGAGGAGAGGCGTCCATTTCAGAATCGTTGCTCGACGAAGTGGTGAATCTGGTTGAAACGCCAACGGTGGTAGTCGGTCAGTTTGACCCCGCCTTTTTGGAGATTCCGTCTGAGGTCACCATTACCGAAATGGAGAGCCATCAGCGCTATTTTCCGGTGCTAAAAGCGGCGGGTTCGGCTGAGCTGCTGCCCTATTTCATCACGGTTTCAAATGGCGACCCGACAAAATCTGAGCTGATCTCAGCCGGGAATGAGCGCGTCATTCGAGCCCGACTGTCAGACGGCAAGTTTTTCTTTGATGCCGATCGCAAGCTGCCCCTAGAGGGGTACCTAGAGCAGCTCAAGACGGTGACGTTTCAGCAAGATATTGGCTCCGTGCGGGGCAAGGTTGACCGCATTGTTCATCTGGCCGAACTGATTGCCGATCAGCTCCAGGTGACGGGTGAAGGGCGATCGCACACCCTCCGAGCAGCGCTCTTGTGCAAAGCCGATTTGGTCACCCAAATGGTGGGCGAATTTCCTGAGCTTCAGGGGGTGATGGGTCAGAAATATGCCTTGGCGAGTGGTGAACCTGTCGCCGTGGCCGATGCCATTGTCGAGCATTATCTGCCCAAGGGCGCGGACGACGAGTTGCCCCAGACCCTAGCGGGACAGATCGTGGGCATGGCCGATCGGCTCGATACCCTCATCAGCATCTTTAGCCTGGGCATGATTCCCACCGGGTCGTCTGACCCCTTTGCCCTGAGACGTGCCGCTAATGCGGTGGTCAATGTCACCTGGCGCGGCAATTTGGCAATTAATCTGCGGCAGCTACTTGATCGGGCGATCGCCGCCTTTACCCAAAACCATACGATTAAAAAAGGAGACGCCCAAACCCTGCAAGCGAGTCTGGAGAAATTTTTCTTGCAGCGACTGCAAAGTCTGTTGCAAGACGAATGGCAGATCGGCTACGACTTGATTCTCGCGGTGGTGGGCAATGTTGATGCTGAGACCGAAGATCTCGACTACAAGCAGCGAGCCTTATCGGATGTGCTGGATGTGCGCGATCGCGCTCAGTTTTTGCAGACGATTCGAGCCGATGGCACCCTTGCAGTCATCTACGAAACTGTGAATCGGGCGTCTCGATTGGCCGCCCAAGGGGAACTAGACACCGATGTCTTAGATCCGAAAACGGTGGTTGAGCCGAAGCTGTTTCAGCAATCGTCGGAGCAGGCTTTTTACGATGCCCTCGTCAAGCTGCTGCCCCAGACGCAGTCAGCCCAGGCAAACCGCGATTATCAAACCTTGGTAGAAGCCCTGACGGCTATCTCCCCTGTGGTGAGCCAGTTTTTTGATGGCGAAGATAGCGTGCTGGTCATGGACAAAGATTCCAAAGTGCGCCGTAATCGGCTCAATTTACTCGGCTTGCTCCGTAACCATGCCCGAGTTTTGGCCGACTTTGGAGCCATTGTGAAACAGTAATCATTGATTACCGAATGGCTCCGCTGCCTTGAGGTGATGTCTTGCCCGAACGGCTCTCGAATCAAGGTTATCGATTTGAGGGCAGTTGGATGTCTAGCAACTCTTCCTGAATGCGATCGCGCATTCTTGAGTCTTGTCGCTGCTGCTCGGTGATTAGGTTAAATTGGCGAATCGTTAGCTCGTAGCCTTCTACAATCTCGCGAGACTGATTGCAGTAATCGACGACGACTCGGCGCGCATCGCGAGGCATTCTTCTGTAGCTCGACTCGTTGTTGCATATGACCGAAGGCGGTGAGTCGGTCTCAAGAATGCTGCTGAGTTCTTCTAGGGCTTCTCGACGAATCGGCTCAATATCGAGAATGGCGCGGGCATAGCGCCCCAGATCGTCATCGGTTACCGCAGTTTGAGCAGCGGCTGATTGCCCAAAGGTAAGGCTAGGGGTGCGATCGCCATTGGCGCTGATTAAGGGAGAGACGCTCAGCGTTGCCCCCATGAACGAGAGCAGACTCACGGTCAGAAATCGAGTCACAGGATGCCAAATGCCAGAAATAGACGGGTAAGAAACTCTATTCATAGGGAAAATCAGGGGTGCAATAGTCTGTAATATTAGAAACCTTTTACTCATTTGAATCATTCTAAGCGAGGTAAGTTCCATCGCCAGTTTTTCTTCGCTAAGAGTTTACCCTGATGTAGAGTTCGTCAATTTTACGGGTTTCTAGTGTGACACATGATTTGAAGAGGTATGGGCGCGTTGTCGGGTTTCAGGCCATAATCGAGGCACTGTAAGCCCATTGCCCCAATTTTTCGTTCGGTGTTATGCCTACTTCTAGCTCTGATCCCCAAACTATTTTATTTCTCGCGGCCAATCCTAAAGACACGGGTCGCCTCCGGCTCGACCAAGAACTGCGTGATATCTCAGACGGGCTGCAACGTGCCCAAAAGCGAGAGCAGTTTCGGCTAGAGCAGCGGTTGGCGGTGCGGTCTCAAGATATTCAGCGGGCGTTGCTCGATGTGGGGCCAGCCATCATCCACTTTTCAGGACATGGGGCGGGTGAAGAAGGGCTGGTGTTTGAAGATGAAATGGGTCATGCCAAGCTTGTGAATGGCGCAGCCCTCGCTGGACTGTTTGAGCTATTTGCCGATCAGATTCAGTGCGTGGTGCTAAACGGCTGCTATTCCGAGGTGCAGGCGAAGGCGATCGCCCAACATATTCCCTACGTCATCGGCATGAATCAAGCCATTGGCGATACAGCGGCGATCGCCTTTGCGGTCGGGTTCTACGATGCCTTGGGGGCAGGCCGAGATGTTGGGTTTGCCTACAAGCTTGGCTGTGCCGCGATTCGGATGGCAGGCATTGCCGAATATCTGACCCCTGTGTTGCTCAAATCATCGACTCCTGAAGGGACAACCGTGCAGCCTTCCCCCCCTGCTACATCGCCCTCACCCCCGACACAACCCCCGACCCAGCCCCCGACTCAGCCTGTGAATGAACCCATCGAGATGTTCATCTCCTACTCCCATCGAGATGAGGACTTAAAAGATGAACTCTATGTTCACCTGGCGAACCTAACGCGGCAAAAGAAGATCAAACCCTGGCAAGATCGGGCGATCGAAGCAGGCACCGAATGGGATGCCGCAATCAAGGCCAATCTAGAATCCGCAGGGGTCATCTTGCTGCTAATCACGCCCCGATTTATCGCGTCAGAATATTGCTTCGACAAAGAGATGCAGCGGGCGATGGAGCGCCATGCAGAAGGCAGCGCCCGAGTCATTCCTGTGATTATGAAACCCTGTGATTGGCAAGGCACACCTTTTAGCAAACTCCAAGTGTTGCCCAAAGATGCAAAACCTGTCACCTCCTGGGACGACATGGATGAAGCCCTGCTCAATGTGGTGCAAGGCATTCGGCGGGCGGTGGAGTCGCTGTCAAAAAAGTAGTCCGTTCTCTGGAAGAGTCAGCCGCCAAGATAGAGGACGACAATCAACACGGCTCAGCGGTGGACTTTCTTGGAGTAGAATCCCTGTTTATCACCGGAACGCCCATCGCGCAGCCGCGCCACTTTTTTGGGCGTCAGCGAGTGCTGAAACGGCTATTTAACCTGCTCAAAACTCACCCGCTGCAAAACGCCGCCATCATCGGCCAGAGGCGATCGGGCAAAACTTCGCTGCTCAACTATCTGCGCCGCATCACGACCACGCCGATCGATCAGCTTCGCCCCAGCCAAAAAGCCGACTGGTTACCCCACCCCGAAACCTATCGCTGGATCTTTGTGGACTTCCAAGATGTTCGCATGGCGAGTCGAGAGCGATTGCTCGGCTATCTGCTGGAGTCGATGCAGCTCCCCGTGCCTCACCCCTGCGATCTGGAAAATTTTATGGATCGGGTCTGCGGCCAGGTGAAAACTCCCACGGTGATTTTGATGGATGAGGTGGGGGTGGGGTTGCAGCGCTGCCCCGAGCTAGATGATGGCTTTTGGGAAAGCTTGCGGGCACTGGCCACCAATCAAGCCGATGGCAATCTAGCCTTTGTGCTCTCGACTCCCGCAAGCCCCATCGACCTGGCACACCATACGGGGCACAGCTCCCCTTTCTTCAATATCTTTGGCTACACCACAACGCTGGGGCCGCTAAAAGAACCCGAAGCACAAGAACTGATTGCCAGTTCCCCCATTCCCTTTTCAGAAGAAGACACGACCTGGATTTTGGAGCACAGCGGCGGCTGGCCGATTTTGTTACAAATCCTTTGTCGAGAACGCTTGTTTAGCCTCGAAGAGGAAGATCTGAGCGATGATTGGCAAGATGAGGGATTACAGCAACTCAAACCCTTTGAGCATTTATTAAAGACATCGCGATTAACGTAGGATGGGCAAAGCAACGCGTGCCCATCACAGATATGCCCATCACTTTATCTCAACCCCAAACGTTACAAGCTGCTTGATATGAAAGCTTATCGTCTCGAATTGGTTTTAACCGAGAATGGCTCGCTGACCCTCGAAGACCTACCCTTTGAGGCAGGAGAGGCGGTTGAGATTATCGTGCTGGAACGCCCTACCCAGCAACAATCGACACAGCCTAATCAAGAATTTCCCTTAGCAGGTAAAGTCTTGCACTACGACGATCCGTTTGGAGCTGCAACGGCTTTGGAAGATTGGGATGCTTTGCAATGATTATTCTCGATACCCACATTTGGATCTGGTGGGTCGATAACAGTTCTCGCTTAAGTCAAAAGCAGCGACAGTTAATCTTGGAGTATCAGACATCAGGGCTGGGCATCAGTTTGATTTCATGTTGGGAAGTGGCCAAGTTAGTTGAAAATGGCAAGCTAGATCTCTCATGTCGGGTTGGTGAATGGCTAGATCAAGCCCTAGCCTATCCAGGCATTCAGCTACTAAATCTCACTGTTCCGATTGTGGTGGAATCTACTCAATTGAAGGGGTTTCACCGTGATCCAGCGGATCAACTCATCGTGGCCACAGCCAGAATCTTTGATGTGCCACTGCTAACGGCTGATAGTAAAATCCTTGCCTTTTCAGGGGTCAGCATACCGAGAGAGTAGATAGCCGATGCCCCCAACTATTCCTAAAAACGCCTACACAAATGCGCCAGAGCAGCACCCCAATCTGATTTTGGGCAGCTTTCAACTGCTGTTTTGGTTCGTCTTTCGCCCCTCAGCCTGGGAAAACCACATTCATCGACTCGACCCCTCTCTAGACAAAGATTTCTCGCTTTGGCAACTACAAACTCAGCAGCGGTGGAGAAAACGCAACGTCTGGAGATTTGTATTTCAGGGATTTGTGCTGTTGCCAATCTTGACCAGCCTCATAACTGGAGTGATGTCTCTAAGTCTAGGAACTCCATTTGATGATGTGGCGTTCGGCGTGGCGGTAGGCGTGGCGTTCGGCGTGGCGGTAGGCGTGGCGGTAGGCGTGGCGTTCGGCGTGGCGGTAGGCGTGGCGGCAGGCGTGGCGGCAGGCGTGGCGTTCGGCGTGGGGCTATGGGTCAACTGGTGGCGTCCGGTGCTGATGGCGGCGGTGCTTGTCCCGTGGCATTTTCTGCTCTATCGCGTTGATGAAGTGAGGGCAGGAAAAGTTCCTAGCCTCTTGCATCGACATCTAGCGTTTTGGGACGATTGGCAGTTTTTGCCAATTTGGGGACTCGACAAACATTTGCTACTCGTTCTTGAACGTAGCCCCCAAGAGGGCAAAGCCGCCCTCGATTATCTCAGCACCAGCCGCCAGCGATGGGCGGCTCAGGCTGCTCAAATTGAACTCGATGCCCGTCAGCTAGAGTGTTGTGCTGATGCTCTAGCTGTGAGTCAAATCTATCGGAGCCTAACCGTGGGCGAACTTGAAAGTCCTGCCGATGCCCTATTTCGCAGCTTCAACCGCATCAGCGAAGATGTTTATGCTGCCCTTAGCCAAGGGAGTCCTTATAATCAACGACTGGCGCTCAACGCAGTTGCAGATAAACTCGATGGCCTGATTCGAGAACTTACTCGTAGCAGCGATAAATACGCGGTGCGCTTTCGCCCGATCGCCCAACGCTGGAGCAACATTATTGAGCTAGAAATCAATGACCTTGCCAAAGCTGCTGAGCTGCGTCAAGAAATCGATTCTCCTTACATCATTGGCGTTCCCCTGACCAACCGCCAAGAAATTTTCGTCGGGCGCACCGATATCAGCTCCCGCATCGAGCAGTTGTTACTCGATCGCCGTCGCCCGCCGCTGCTGCTCTATGGTCAGCGTCGCACAGGCAAAACCTCCCTGCTCAACAATCTAGGGCGACTTCTGCCCAACAGCATTATTCCTCTATTTGTCGATTTGCAAGGGCCTGCCTCGCGCGCCAGCAGCGATACCGGATTTCTCTACAACCTGGCAAAAGGCATGACCGACTCTGCCCAGCGCCAGCGCAGCCTCGCCTTTCCCCCATTAACCCGTGATGCCCTGACGGATGATCCGTTTACCAGCTTTGATGAGTGGCTCGATCAGGTCGAAACCACGCTGCAAGATAACACGGCCCTACTTGCCCTCGACGAGTTTGAAGTGCTGGATCAGGTGCTGGTCGAAGGGCGCTTGAGCGAAACGGCGGTGTTGGGCATGTTGCGGAACTTGATTCAGCATCGGCCTCGGTTTAAGGTCTTGCTGGCGGGTTCTCATACCCTAGAAGAGTTTCAGCGGTGGTCGAGCTATTTGATCAACGCTCAAGTTTTACACCTGGGGTACTTGAAAGAATCTGAAGCCCGTCAGCTAATCGAGCATCCAGTCAAAGAGTTTGCCTTGCGTTATGAACCGGATGCCAGTCAGCGGGTGCTTGAGCTGACGCGGGGGCATCCGTTTTTGGTGCAGCTCCTCTGTGCCGAAATCGTGGTGCTGAAGAATGAGCAAGATCCTGGCGATCGCCGTCTTGCCACCCTGGCAGATGTAGAAGCCGCCATTCCTGAAGCCTTGAGCAGCGGCAGCATGTTTTTCAGCGACATCGAGCGCAACCAGGTTGATGGGGAGGCTCTTGCAATTCTTCGCTACTTCGCCAGTCACGGCGAAGGGGCTGCGGTGAGTTTGTCCGCGCTGGCACAGCAGTTTCCCAAACCGCTAGACGATGCCCTCGATCGCCTTATTCAGCGCGAGTTGATTGAGCTGACGCCAGATGGGTATATCCTATCGGTTGAGTTGATTCGGCGTTGGTTTTTGCAATAAAGGGCTGGCGTCAATGTGGCTCATGTACGTCAAGACTGGCTGAGGTGGGGTATGTCTCCGATATTAAAAGCGACGATTATTGCGGCGCATCTCTCGACCTATGTGGTGGTCGCCATTAGCATCTGGGTTTTTTATCGGCGCAGAGAGTTTTTTCAGACCACGGTAAAAGTGCGATCGCTCCCTCTGATCTACTCTGGCTTTGCCTGCTTCGCGGTTTCAGCCTCTTGTGAGATTGCTGAACATGTCGCAGACGCCTGGATTTATGAGAGCCAAATTTCGGTGCTCAATCGATTGTTTTACACCTTCATCACAGCGGGTCTTGGCCTCATTGCTCTGGGGCTAAGAAAATCTAAAGTTCTGGATGTCTTGTTAATTGCCAGCATGGTCGCAGTGCCGCTGACCTACGGAGTGCAGGGGAGTAAAGCCGTTATGCAGGCTATTTCCCTGGTTCCGGCTCTCATTTTTGTCTTCAACTGGTATTGGGTGATGCGCGACTGGCGGGTGTTTCTCTACTTGCTGTTTTCCAATGTGCTGGCTCTGGGGTTCGGCATTGCCCTCATTGCCACAGACCAGCAGGTATTTCACGTTTTTATTGGCCCTGTTTCGGCGATCGGCCTGCTGATTCTCGACTATGTCGCATGGATACAGCCCCATCGATATGGCGACCCCACCTATGAGTCGTGAGCAATGCCATCATGGTTCACAGCATCATTTTTCTCACCGCATGTTGCTGCTGTTCTATGACTTGCGGGCTGTAAGCCCTAGGCCATATACCTTATAGCATCAGAATATGACTGAATGGTGTGGCTGACTCTTTGATCTCTGAATTCATCATGCACGCTCAACTCCAACCTCAACCCCAATCTCAATTGCAACCCCAAGCTTCAACCGAAGCTCCGTCTCTAGATGTGACCCTGCGCCAGCGCAGAAATCGACTGGCCGAGATCTACAGCGCTCCTGTGTTGCTGTGGGCTGGGCAGGCTCCGTCGCGCAATTTTCCGGCCAATGTCTATCGATTTCGAGCCAGCAGTCACTTCTTATATTTTGCCGGACTTCCTTTGCAGGGAGCGGCGATCGCCCTCTACCAGGGTCGTATGGAGCTGTTTATGGACGCGCCCACGGCGGCGAGTGCGCTGTGGCACGGGGCAGAGGCGTCTCCAGAGGCGGTGGCGGCTGAGATTGGAGCCGATGCGGTTCACCCGGTGCGGGCGTTGGCTTGCCTGGGCGTAGCCCGTATCGCCCCTTGGGTCGAGTCGATGGAGCAGGTAGCGACCGTTGCGGCTCAAGATGCAGCGACGCTGCGGCATCAGTCTAAGGTGTTGCAGCGGTCTGTCGGTGCCAGAACCTCTGACCATGAGCCAGATCGAGATTTGATGGAGGCCATCGTTGCCCTGCGGATGAAGCAAGACGAAGGGGCGATCGCCGAAATTCGCAAAGCTGCCGCAGTGTCGATCGACGCTCACCTAGCTGGCATGGCGGCAACTCCCAATGCCCAGACCGAAGCCCAGGTGCGAGCCGCGATCGAGTCGGTGATGATGGCTCACAATATGCCCTGCGCCTACAACAGCATCGTCACCGTTGAGGGGGAGGTGCTGCACAACGAGCACTATCACCATGTGTTGCAGCCGGGAGATTTGCTACTGGCCGATGCGGGAGCCGAGTCAGGGCTGGGCTGGGCCTCTGACATCACCCGCACCTGGCCTGTATCGGGACGATTTTCTGCAACCCAGCGAGATTTGTATGATGTGGTCTTAGCCGCCCACGATGCCTGCATTGCCCAGGTGCGGCCTGGGGTGGAATATCGAGACATTCATCTACTCGCCGCTCGTGTCATTACCGAAGGGCTGATCAGCTTGGGGATTTTGGTGGGCGATCGCGACACTCTCGTCGAGCGCGATGCCCATGCGCTGTTCTTTCCCCACGGCGTCGGGCACTTGCTGGGCTTAGATGTCCACGATATGGAAGATTTAGGGGATGTTGCTGGCTACGCATCTGGACGACAGCGGAGCGATCGCTTTGGGCTGTGCTATTTGCGGCTCGATCGCCCGATCGAAGCGGGGATGGTGTTCACCATTGAACCAGGGTTCTATCAGGTTCCAGCCATTCTCAATGATGCCGAACGGCGATCGCGCTACAGCGACTGCGTCAATTGGGATCGTCTGGCACAGTTTGATGACGTGCGGGGCATTCGGATTGAGGATGATGTCTTGGTGACGGAATCGGGCGTAGACGTGCTGACTGATGCCCTGCCCACAGCAACAGACGCCATTGAAGAACAGGTTGGAGCCGTGTGAACCCGTCATTCTCGCTGGGAAATCTAAAGCCAGACTTATTCCTCCTTGCATCTGCAAAATGCCGTGATAGAGTTTTTGCAGCAATACTCACAGCGATCTTTTTTGAAGGGGCGATACGGGCTACGCCCAGGCAAGCCAACGCCAAGTGATTTAGAAGTTAATGTGCAGGCTTCAATGTTCTTGCTCTTCAGCTTCTAGCGTTGGAGAGATTTAAGATAGTGTGAGATTGCAGTAATGTCACAGATGTTGTTCGTAGGATCGTCAGGTTTTATGCCATTTCAAGGTCGAGTCAGCGGAATCTTATTACATCCCACTTCACTACCCGGACATTACGGAATCGGAAATATCGGGCAGGCGGCCTATCAGTTTATTGATTTTTTGACGGCAAGTCGCCAAAAAGTCTGGCAAGTGCTGCCCCTCGGCCCTACCGGACATGGCAACTCGCCCTATATGTCTTACTCGTCGATGGCGGGTAACCCCATGTTGATTAGCGTCGAAACATTGCGCGACAAGGGGTTGCTGACCCACGAAGATTTATCGAACCCGCCCGAATTTCCGATCGATTCGACGGACTACGATGCGGTCATGCAGTTTAAAGTGCCGCTCTTGATTAAAGCAGCGGAACAGTTTAAATCTCAGGCTTCTGAACAACAACAGCAAGCTTTTCGCGACTTTAGCGAGGCTCGACATTTTTGGCTCGAAGACTATGCTTTTTTCATGGCGCTCAAAGATGCCCACGGCGGCAAGAGCTGGACAGACTGGGATTATGCGATCGCCCAGCGCCAGCCAGAAGCCCTAGAGCAGTGGCGGCAGCGGCTCACGACCGAGATAGAACACCATAAATATTGGCAGTTTGAGTTTCACCAGCAGTGGGATGATCTGCGTCGCTATGCCAATGAGCGTGGCATCTCAATCATGGGCGACATGCCGTTTTATGTGGCTCACGACAGCGCTGATGTCTGGTCGCAGCCCCATATTTTCTGCCTCGACCCAGAAACCGGAGCCCCAGCCCTGATGGCGGGCGTTCCCCCCGATTACTTCAGCGAAACTGGTCAGCTCTGGGGCAACCCCATCTACAACTGGGAAGAGATGAAAAACTGGGGCTTTAAGTGGTGGATGCAGCGATTTCAGGCGCTGCTCGACTATATGGATCTCATTCGTATTGATCACTTTCGGGGTTTTCAGGCTTATTGGGAAGTGAAGCAGGGCGAAACGACTGCTATGAACGGATATTGGGTCGAAGCTCCTGGCACCGAGCTGTTTGACACCCTAAAACAAGAGTTGGGCACTCTGCCCATCATTGCTGAAGACTTGGGTGTGATTACCCCAGAAGTAGAGGCGCTGCGCGATCGCTTCGGCTTTCCCGGCATGAAAATTTTGCACTTCGCCTTTGGCTCTGGCCCCGGCAATCCTTACTTGCCGTTTAATTTCACGCGAAATTGCTTGGTCTATACGGGAACCCACGACAACAATACAACCGTCGGTTGGTTTGAGGGCATTCAAGATTGGGAACGGGCAGGGCTAACGCAATATCTTGGCCAAGTCAGTGCCGATGGCATCCACTGGGATTTGATTCGCATGGCGCTCAGCTCGATTGCCGATGCCGCCATTTTTCCGATGCAAGACCTTTTAGGGCTGGGAACCAACGCCCGCATGAATAGCCCCGGCCAAGCCTCGGGCAACTGGGGCTGGCGATTTCGAGAAGAGGCGATGAATCCCGAACTAAGCGATCGCCTAGCTCAGTTAACCGAAACGTTTGGACGGGCTCACGGGTAGCGATATTCATCTCTAAAGAGACTTGCATGTTTTCTAGAGATGCTTATATGTTCTATATGAACCTTACAAGAAGATCTTGTAGGCAGAGAATAAAGCGGTTTTATCGTAGGTGAATTGGCTGAATTTAGCTCATTCGCTTAGATTTGCCCGATCAAACGTTTCATTCAAACTAAAATTAACTGGCTTCCAAATCAACTGGCTTCCAAATCAACTGGCCTCCAAATCAACTGGCTTCAGGCATTACCGTTCAACCCTGACCGTTCAACCCTGACCGTTCAACTCTGACTGTCGGACAGGTTTAACTCACACGTAACAAGTACCCACCATTCATTCATGATGAAATCAGCTATGAAATCTATCAATCGTACTCTCGAATTATCTCAACTGGGTGGAGCGATCGCCCTAGGTCTAGGCGGTGCTCTGCTCCTCGGCACAGGAGAAGCCCAAGCCGCTGACGAAATTATCCTGATCTACAACACCCAAACCTTCACCATCGACTCGGGCGAAATTCGTCGATTTGCTGAAACGGGTGAAGTGCCCAGCGACCTACAAGTCTTTTTTGACGATGTGGATCAGGTGCCGAGCGTGATTCAATCACTTTTGGTTGACGATATCCGCATTCCACGGGTGGTTGAAGAATTTCTCGACAGCCCCACAGGAGAATTTGTGCTGATTCAACTCGACCAAGTGGTCAGCAACCCCTCAACCAGCGGAGATCTAGAATCTATCCGCACGGCGGTCAGCGATGCTGGGAGCGATCGCTCTATTTCTGTGCTTGAGCTGCTTGATTCCTACCCGACCGATCAGGTTGCCCTTAACATCAGCGATCTAGAAGGTGTTTATTATCAGGTCAGCACCTTTGTCGAACGCATCGAACCTGCGATCGCCACGGCGGTTGAGTTTTTGCAAGAAGTCGTCTGCGATTGTGAAACCCCTTCCACACCTGCATCCGCCGAAGCCGTCGAAGTCATCAACGATGTCGAAGAATTCATCGACGGGACTGATGAAGTGATCGAAGGGGTTGAAGAAGGTATCGAAGAGGTTGAAGAGACTGAGGTAGAAGAGTCTAGCTTCGTACCCACCACTGGAACTCTTGTCGCTGGCCCCAATGGCGTCCCCTGCAATACGACCGCTCAAGCCGATGACGTTCGTGAAGAGGCCGTGCAGGCATCCGTTCCTGACCAGCAGTAATCACGCTTATTCCTAACCGAACCTGATTCTCTGTTGTTATTTTGGGACTGATTTAGACCATCATGATTCATGCAGTTCAGCGTGGATTGATTCCACGCTTCATTCGCAGGGTGCTGCTGGGCAGCGGACTGATGCTGGGGCTCG
>JBARXP010000387.1:0-1944 GCA_049647405.1 Elainellaceae cyanobacterium
ATGGTAAACCGTGGCTGCCTCGAATTGCACACAATTGCGGGGTAGCTAAGGGACTGAGTTCTGGTTTCTTCCTGTCGTTTATTTCTACAAGGAACCAGAACCTCATGTTTCAATCCCATTCGGGCGCATTTGCGTCCACCGCTTCGGGTGACAATTTTCCGTCTCATCCCAAGTCCAGTCCGCACAATGAATCGGTGCGTCATCTGCTCTACGGTTCTCCTGAGGCCATTCAGATCGTGATCAAGAGCCTCCATCGCCTCGGCTATGCCGAACCGAATGAGTGGAGCCGACCGATGCCGACCCAACGCCCTGGCGAGGTCATGTGCATTCTCACCAAAACTGTTCAGATTGACTGAATGTGAAAACTTGCAGGGTGGGCGCATGAGTGCTCACCCTGTAGGGCGTTTGGAATAGAACTGATTACTCTTTCTCGGTGTTCCTCCGCTTCCCCAACGACCAAATTGCTCCAAAGAGACGTTAATCCAATTCATTGGTGGCTTGCTCAAGGCTCAACCTCCCAATCTTCAATCTGCAACCCATCAACACGCTCAAACTCTTGCGTATTATGAGTAACCAAAGTCAGGTTGTTCGCTGAGGCGATCGCAGCAATCTGCACATCATAAAACCCAATCGGAGTCCCCGCACTCGCTAGCTTTGCCCGAATCTGCCCCGCCAACAAAGCCGCTTCATCTTCAAACGGCAACGACACAAAGTGCGATAGAAATGCTTGCTGTCGCTCTAGCGTCTGGGTTGGGTTGTTACTCCGACAAGCACCATAAAACAGCTCTGCCTTCACCACAGAGCAGACCGCGATTTCTTCAACAGGTGTTGCCAACAGGCGATCGCGCACCGATGATGAACGACCATTCAGATACACCACGCAAACATTCGTATCCAGCAGATAGCGCATCCTTACTCAAACGCTCCAGCCAAATCTTCATCGAGCGCCTCTGAAATCCCCAAATCATCAATACTGATCGGGTCATCCGCGCAGATGCCATAGAGATCTTCTAAAGACAGCACCGCCGTCGCATCGGCTGGCGCAGCCTGATAAATCACCATCACTTCCACATCTCGATCAGTTAGCCCAACCGGAATTTCAAGATGCAGAACGCCATCTTGCCCCACTCGTTGGCGCATCTTCACGCTTTCCATCATGGCTGTTTCCTCCTAATCGACTTCCTCCCCCAATTCTGCCAAAACGCCTTGCAACAACGCCTTAACGTAATCACGGGTCAAAGCCGTCTGCTCACGCCCTAAGCGTAAAAAATATCCGATGGCAACCGCAAAATCGTGTGGAGGTTCCAGAGCTTAGCAACGACCTCATGGAGCAACAATATTATGGGTTGTATTGCTCGTAGTCCTGGTATCTTACCGTTGCTTGGTCTTGATTTCAGCCAAAACTCTGATAATACAATAGACAATACATAGAATGAACTTGGACGGATGGCAGAGCCAAAATAAACGGATGGCGAATGCCGTAGGCAGCTCCATATTCGTTGAGTCATTCTGCACCGCGACTGATGCTCGCGCTCATAGGGCGATCGCCCCTCCAGGTCATCACTCGCCCCATCACCAGCAAGCATCTTATCCGGCTCGTAGACAAAACAATAGTTGCCATCCAAAGCATTCGTCTTCTCAAAGACCGCAGCTTTAACCCATAGAGAATTGCGATCGCCAGACACACCGCCTAGAATCTAAGGAATGCTGCCGCGCTGGCTAGCAACTCGCAAACCTATGTGTAGAGCACTGCCTTAAAGCACAATGAACTCTGAAAATATCGTTCAACTCGTTCAGAAAGGATTTCACGTTACCCTCGGTGCAACGAGTTTCTTCGTTGAAACTCTACAAGACTCCCAAAAGCGCGACGAAAACGTTGCCAAGCTCAGCGGAGACTTTACCATCTTGTCTGAAGAATGGGCGGTTGAGGGCGCGAAAAAAGAG
>JBARXP010000388.1:0-1571 GCA_049647405.1 Elainellaceae cyanobacterium
GCTCAACTTCTTCACGCTCAATCTTTAATGCACGGGCATCTTTATCAACACCGCGACGGTTAAAAACACGCACTTCAACGACCGTACCTGTTGTTCCAGGTGGTAGTTTAAGAGATGTGTCTTTTACATCGGCTGCTTTTTCTCCAAAGATCGCACGCAGAAGTTTTTCTTCCGGCGTCATTGGAGATTCACCTTTTGGTGTGACTTTACCAACCAAGATATCGCCGGGCGACACTTCCGCACCGATATGGACAATACCTGCCTCATCAAGGTGTTTCATTGCCTCTTCCCCGACATTAGGAATGTCGCGCGTAATCTCTTCTGGCCCAAGCTTTGTATCACGCGCCATCACCTCGAATTCCTCGATGTGAATAGATGTATAGACATCATCACGCACAATACGCTCGTTAATCAGGATTGAATCCTCAAAGTTGTAGCCATTCCAAGGCATGAACGCCACAAGGACGTTGCGACCAAGTGCTAATTCGCCCAACTGTGTTGATGGACCATCGGCAATAATGTCGCCAGCCTCCAGCTTATCACCAGTTTTCACTAGTGGACGCTGGTTAATACATGTTGACTGGTTCGAGCGTTGAAATTTTTGCAAGTTATAGATATCAACCACAGGCTCATCCGCACGCAACTCTTCCGTTGCACGAATAACAATACGGTTTGAGTCGACTTGAAGCACCTCACCTGAACGGCGGGCCGTAATCGCAGCACCAGAGTCACGTGCAACAGTCGATTCCATACCAGTTCCAACCAATGGTGCATCTGTGCGAAGTAATGGCACAGCTTGACGCATCATGTTTGATCCCATAAGCGCACGGTTCGAATCATCGTTTTCGAGGAAAGGAATAAGAGCGGCCGCAACAGACACAATCTGTTTTGGTGACACGTCCATATATTCAATCTGTTCAGATGTTGCCATAAGGTTTTCACCACCTTGACGGCAAGACACAAGATCAGCTTCAAACTCGCCGCTGTCATTCAAAACGGAGTTCGCCTGAGCGATTGTATAGCGGGCCTCTTCCATTGCTGACATGTAGATCACTTCGTCTGTGACCTTACCGTCAACAACCTTACGGAAAGGTGATTCAATGAAACCATATGGGTTTACACGCGCAAATGTAGCGAGCGAGTTAATAAGACCAATATTGGGTCCTTCCGGTGTTTCAATAGGACAAATACGGCCATAATGCGTAGGGTGCACGTCACGAACTTCAAAGCCTGCACGCTCACGTGTCAAACCACCTGGCCCGAGCGCAGAGAGGCGACGCTTATGCGTAATCTCTGACAATGGGTTTGTCTGGTCCATAAACTGAGATAATTGAGATCCTGAGAAGAACTCACGCACAGCAGCTTGCGCTGGCTTTGAATTAATCAAATCATGTGGCATGTAATTGTCAATTTCGACAGATGACATGCGCTCACGAATGGCGCGCTCCATGCGAAGCAAACCAAGACGCACCTGATTTTCCATCAATTCACCAACGGAACGAACACGACGGTTACCAAGGTTGTCAATATCATCGACCTCGCCTTGTCCGTCTTTGAGGCCATGAATATAT
>JBARXP010000389.1:0-13722 GCA_049647405.1 Elainellaceae cyanobacterium
TGCCTGAATTCTATACTCTCGCTGAACTCCTACGCTTCAGAGCCGCGACACAACCTGATAAGCAAGCTTTTGTTTTTTTACGGGATGGCGAAGAAGAAGACGGACGACTCACCTACGGGGAACTCGATCGACAGGCTCGGGCGATCGCCGCTGCGTTGCAGGCCCAAGAGTTGCAGAGTCAACGGGCGCTGCTGCTCTATTCGCCCAACCTGGAGTTTGTCTCGGCCTTCATGGGGTGTCTCTATGCCAAGGTGCTGGCGGTTCCGGCCTATCCGCCCCGGCCTAACCAGACCCTCGATCGGCTGCGAGCCATCATGGCCGATTCGGGCGCGACTGTGGCGCTGACGACCGAAGCTCAGTTGGGTAATATGGAGCGATCGCTTGCCAAAAATCCTGATTTCTCAGCCCTCAACTGGTTCACCACAGATACGCTAACCCGCGAGAATACCTGGGAACAGAACTGGTCTGATCCGCAAGTCTCTCCTACAGATCTCGCATTTCTGCAATATACATCAGGCTCCACGGGCACGCCCAAGGGAGTCATGGTCAGCCACGGCAACCTGATACACAATGCTGCTCTGATTCGCGACAGTTTTGCCGATACCGAAGAGACGCGAGCCGTCTCTTGGTTGCCGCCCTATCACGACATGGGCTTGATTGGAGGCGTTTTGCAGCCTCTCTATCTGGGCATTCCGATGGCGCTAATGTCGCCCGTCAGCTTTTTGCAGCGTCCCTTCCGGTGGCTCCAGACGATTTCTCGCTATCGTGCTACCACCAGCGGCGGCCCCAACTTTGCCTACGATCTCTGCATTCGCCAAATCACCGAAGCCCAAAAAGAACAGCTTGACCTGAGCAGTTGGTCGCTGGCCTTTAGTGGCGCAGAACCGGTGCGGGCTGACACCCTCGAACGATTTGTGGAAGCTTTTGCTCCCTGTGGGTTTCGGCGAGAGGCATTTTATCCCTGCTATGGCATGGCGGAAACGACCCTTTTCGTTACGGGGGGCGATCGCCCAACGGCTCCGACGCTGCTGTCGATTGATGGTGCGCGGCTAGAGCAACACCAGGCCGTTATTGTTCCGGAAACGCCAGAATCGCGAACTCTGGTGAGCTGTGGCCACTGCCATGCCGATCAGCGACTAGTCATTGCCCATCCTGACGACCAGACCTTTTGCGATGAAAATCAGGTGGGCGAAATTTGGGTGTCGGGCGACAGCATTGCTCAAGGCTATTGGCATCGACCCCAGCAGACCCAAGATGTCTTCCAGGCGCGGATTCATGATCCGAATCAAGCTCTTGCTGAAGAATTGCGCGATCGCCCCTTCCTTCGCACCGGAGATTTGGGCTTTTTGCACCAGGGCGAACTCTACGTCACCGGGCGGATCAAAGACCTGATCATTATTCGTGGCCTCAACCACTATCCTCAAGATATTGAGCTGACCGTCGATCAGTGCCACGACGATTTGCGCCAGGGCTGCAATGCGGCCTTCTCTATTGAAGTGAATGGTGAAGAACGGCTGCTGATTGCCCAAGAAGTCGAGCGGCGCGCCCTGCGGCGACTCAAAGTGAACGAAGTCACCCAGGCGGTGCGGCAGGCGATCGCCCAACATCATCAACTGCAAACCTACGGGGTGCTGCTGCTCAAAACAGGCAGCATTCCCAAGACCTCTAGCGGCAAAATTCGGCGTCACGCCTGTAAAGACGGGTTTCTCCAAGGCACACTCGACATCGTGGGGCAGTGGCTAGAGGTCGATCAGTCTGCTGCTGCGACCACCACTTCACCAGACGTTGAAACGGCGGACTCTGGGAATATGGTTTTGTCTCCTCTGACCGTTCGCACCCCCTCGCAATCGGTGCTGGCGATTCAGTCTTGGCTCGTGACCCAAGTAGCCACCAACCTGGGGATTTCTCCCTCCTCCATCGATCCCCAAGAACCCTTCGCCCGCTATGGACTCGATTCCGTCACGGCCATTCGGCTCTCCGGCGACCTAGAAGAGTGGCTGGGGCGATCGCTCTCTCCCACGCTGGTGTACGACTATCCCACCATCGCCGCTCTCGCGGCTTACTTGGGAGACACCGAATCTGCGTCATCTGCGGATGATGCACAAACAGATTTATCTCCATCCAAGCCCTCGCATCGCCCCATTGACAACGAGGCGATCGCCATCGTCGGCATGGGCTGTCGCTTCCCCGGAGCCTCTAGTCCTGATGAATTCTGGAACCTGCTGAAACACGGACGCGATGCCGTCTCGTCTATTGGCGATCGGTGGCATCCCCTGGGCGAATCCTCCACGGGCGGATTTCTCGACCAGGTTGATCAGTTTGACCCCAAATTTTTCGGCATCTCTCCCCGAGAAGCCATCCGCATGGATCCGCAACAGCGCATCTTGCTAGAGGTCACCTGGGAGGCGTTGGAATATGCCGCGATCGCGCCCCATACCCTAGCAGGCAGCGACACAGGCGTTTTCATCGGCATCAGCAACACCGACTATTCCCAACTGCAAACCCGGTCGGGCGATCGCCACGCCACCTCCCACGACCCCTACTCTGGCACAGGCAACGCCCACAGCATTGCCGCCAATCGACTGTCCTATATTCTCGATTTGCGTGGCCCTTCCCTCACCGTTGACACTGCCTGTTCGTCGTCGCTGGTTGCGCTCCATGTCGCCTGTCAGCACTTGGCTCAGGGCGATTGCACCCAGGCCATTGTCGGAGGCGTCAACCTAATTTTGTCGCCAGACCTGACCTCCACCTTCACCCAAGCGGGCATGATGGCCGCAGACGGGCGCTGCAAAACCTTTGATGCCAGTGCCGATGGCTACGTGCGCGGCGAAGGGTGTGGCGTTGTGGTGCTGAAACCGTTGTCCATTGCCCAGCGAGACGGTGACTCGATTCTGGCGGTAATTCAAGGAACTGCTGTCAACCAGGATGGCCGCAGCAACGGCCTCACCGCGCCCAATGGCCCCGCCCAGCAAGCCGTGATTCGGCAAGCCATGCGACGGGCCGGGGTGACGCCCAGCCAGATTGGCTATGTAGACGCCCACGGCACCGGGACGGCTCTGGGCGACCCGATTGAACTGAATTCTCTCAAGACTGTGTTGATGCAAGGGCGATCGCCCGATCAGGCGTGCTGGGTCGGGTCAGTCAAAACAAATATTGGGCATCTGGAATCAGCCGCAGGGATTGCGGGCTTGATGAAGGTTGTCTTGGCCTTGCAGCATCGAGAAATCCCGCCCCATCTCCATTTCCAGACGCTCAACCCTCACATTCATCTCACCGAAACGCCGATTCAGATTCCGACTCAGCCGCAAGATTGGACCGTTGGGGAAGACATGGGCGATCGCCGCATTGCCGGGGTCAGTTCCTTTGGCTTTGGCGGCACCAATGCCCACGCCATTGTCGCTGAATCGCCTATCATTACGGCTCCAGTTCCAGAACCCCAGGCACCAGACTCAAAGCGGCCTGTCTTCCCCGTTGCAGGGCAGCGGACTCCAACGGGCGATCGCCCTCAGCATCTCGTTACCTTATCGGCCAAGAGCGAAGCGGCTCTGAAGGCGCTGGTGACGTCTCATCTGAGCCATCTCAGCGATTCTAACCCTGACATGCTCCTTGCGCTGGGCGATCTGGGCTTTACCCTCAATACCGGGCGATCGCCCCTCACCCACCGATTGGCGATCGCGGCGTCTGATTTAGAGGAACTGCAACAGCATCTGAGTGATTATTTGCAGCCCGTGCAAACGCGCTCTGCTCCTTGGAATCAGAGTATCGTCACGTCAGGTCAGCCTCCTGCTGTGGCGTTTTTGTTTACGGGGCAGGGGTCGCAATACATCAACATGGGTCACGATTTGTATCAGACCCAGCCGACGTTTCGACGCGCCATCGACCAGTGCAATCGCCTCCTTCGGCCTCATTTAGAGACTCCGCTGCTGGATGTGCTCTACCCCACCTGTGACTCGACCCTGCCCCATGCCGACTCCCTGATTGACGAAACCTCCTACACCCAGCCTGCGCTGTTTGCCTTGGAGTTTGCCCTAGCGCAGCTGTGGCTGTCTTGGGGTGTGCAGCCCAGCAGCCTCATGGGGCACAGCGTTGGGGAATATGTGGCGGCTTGTCTCGCTGGAGTTTTCAGTTTAGAAGACGGGCTGAAGCTGATTGCGGCGCGATCGCGCCTGATGCAGTCGCTCCCTCAAGAAGGCACCATGGCGGCTATTTTTGCCTCTGAAACGAGGGTGCGCTCAGTGCTTCAATCGGTTGATGGGCGAGTTGATATTGCCGCCGTCAATGGCCCACGCAATATCGTAATTTCCGGCGAGCGTCAGGCCGTTGATGCCGTAGTCGCACACCTCGCGGCAGATGGCATTGAGTCGCGATCGCTCCAGGTTTCCCATGCGTTCCACTCCAGCCTGATGGAGCCGATGCTGGATGAGTTTCGGGCGATCGCCCAGACCATCACCTATGCGTTGCCGACGCTGCCCATCGTTTCAAATCTCACGGGTCGCCCCGCTGGGGAAGAGATTGCCAGCGCCGACTATTGGTGTCGCCATGTGCGCCAACCTGTGATGTTTGCCTCTAGCATCAACACCTTGCAAGACCAGGGCTACCGCATTTTCTTGGAAATCGGCCCCACGGGAACCCTGTGCAGCATGGGTCGCCACATCACCGATGTTCCCAATTCTGTTCATGCTGATGCAGAAAAAACCTACTCTTGGCTGCCTAGCCTCCGCTCCAGCCGTCCCAACTGGACTCAGCTCTTGCAAAGTCTGGGTCGGCTTTATACCCTCGGAGTCGATATTGATTGGGCAGGGTTTGACCGAGACTATCCCCGTCAGCGCCTGATCGGATTGCCGACCTATCCGTGGCAGCGGCAGCGCTACTGGTTCACAGAAGGATGGGAATCCGAAAGTCTAGAGGGCGATCGCCCCTCTGTTGCCGACTCTCCTGATTGGCACGACTGGCTCTACCAGCCCCAATGGGTTCCCCTACCGTCTTTTTCGCCAGCGATCTCCTCTGAAACGAACTCCGAGCCGGGAACCTGGCTGATTTTTGCCGATCGCCAGGGCATGGGTCAGCGCATTGCCGAACAGTTGCGATCGCACCATCAAACGGTTGAGTTAATTTTTGCCAATGAAGACTTGGCGCAGCCGGATAGTGCCGATCGAACCCCACCCCTGGTTCTGGATCAGGACACCATCGATCAGCTTCCTCTCTTCCTAACGGCGAAAGGCGATCGCTCTTGGCTCTTGGCTCCCTCCGATGGCGACACGCTTAGACGGGTCTTAGAAGCAGTGGCGATCGCGCCTTCTCTGCCTCCTTTGCGAGGCGTGGTTCACCTCTGGAGCATCGGTCGTGAATCTGACGCAACGGTTGCAGCCCTGAACAAGGCTCAAACCTATGGCTGTGAAAGTACGCTGTATCTGATTCAGAGCTTAGATGCTGTTGTCAGCGCGTCCAAGTCCTCAGCACCTCAGAAGACTGCGGTTCTTCCGAAGCTGTGGGTGATGACCCAGGAGGCGGTTACGCTTCCTAATGTTGAGCCAGTAGGTGAGCCAGCAAGCGATACAGCCTGTATCCAGGCTCCTCTATGGGGGCTGTCAAAGGTCATCGCGTGGGAGCATCCGACCCTTTGGGGCGGCATTGTAGACGTGACGGCGGTGGCGGCGGATCAGCCTGATTCATCTCAGCCCGATTCATCTAACCTGCGACCCTCTTGGCTCAATGCTTGGGTGCAGCAGAGTCTCTTGACTGATGGCGATGGAGAGCGCTGGACGGCCATGCGCGAAAACAAGCGCTACGGGCTGCGGCTTCAGTCATGGGCGGAGGGGCAAACCCTCTTGGAATCCCCATCATCTCAATCCTCTGAATCGGCTCCATTCCTCGCGGCGACCGATGCTACCGTCTTGATTACAGGCGGTCTGGGTTCGCTGGGACTGACCGTGGCAGAGGCGCTTGCCCATCGGGGCGTGTTTCATCTGACGCTGGTGAGTCGGCGATCGCCCACTGATATTTCCACCGCCATTCAAAGCCGCTTGGATCAAATTCGAGCAGCGGGAACCACCGTTCAAGTCATGCAAGCAGATGTGACCCAGGCGGCTGAGGTCAACCAGCTTGTGGCGAAAATTCAGGCATCGGGGCTGAGCTTGAACGGGGTCATTCACGGCGCGGGTGTGCTCAAGGATGGACTGCTGGCTCAGCAAACCTGGTCACAGTTTAGCCAGGTCATGGCTCCGAAAGTTGCGGGAGCCTGGAACCTGCACCGAGCCACGCAAGATTTGAAACTCGACTTTTTCGTTCTGTTTTCCTCGGCGGCTTCGCTCTTGGGTTCTCCAGGGCAGGGCAACTATGCGGCAGCCAATGCCTTCCTCGACGAACTCGCGACGATGCGGCGATCGCACGATTTACCTGCCCTCAGCATCAACTGGGGACTGTGGGATGCAGAGGGCATGGCGGCAAATCTGGGCGATCGCACCCAGGCTCGACTCACCACCGCAGGTATGGATCGGATTGCTCCGGAACAGGGCATTGCTGCACTCATGGCGCTTCTGACCTCCAAGAGTCATTCAATCCCGGCTCAGGTTGGCGTCATGCCGATTCGCTGGAGTGATTTGGCGAGTCGCATCGCTCCTCAAGACTGTCCGTCCTATCTCAAAGACTGGATACAGCCGCAATTCTCTTCTCCGTCGGAGCAAAGTCAACCTTCGGATCAGGTGGTTTCTCAACCTCAGCCTACGATTTTCTCTGACCTGCTCAAAGCGGCTGACGATCAGCAAGCAGCGCTGATGCTGGGCTACCTGCGTCAACAGATGGCAACGGTATTGCAGCTCGATGTGGAGGCGATCGCCCCCACCGATAACTTGCTGGATCTGGGACTCGACTCTCTCATGGTGATGGAAGCCATGAACCAGTGTCGCCAAGACTTACAGCTGATGCTGTATCCCCGCGAGTTTTATGAGCGACCTCAGCTTAATACCCTAGCGGCTTATCTCACGGGCGAATTTCGGCGGATTCATCAGGCAGGAGGACTCGACTCCGCCCATCGCAATGGAATGCAGTCCCATCAAGCCTTGGATTCTTTGGCCGTTGTGGAATCCGATTTAGAATTCGATGTGGAATTCGAGACAGTGGAGACGGAAATTTCTCTAGAACAGTCGCTATTCCTCCAAGCCAGCCCTTCCTACATCCCCAGTCGCAAACTGCCGGGTATTGTCTTTATTCTCTCTAGCCCTCGATCAGGCTCGACCCTGCTGCGGGTGATGCTGGCCGGACATCCCAAAGTCTTTGCTGCTCCAGAGCTGCACTTGCTGCCCTTCAACACCCTGGCCGAACGGGAAGGTCGCCTCACTGAAGCCCAGCTCAATGAAGGACTCCAGCGATCGCTCATGGAGTTAAAAGGCGTTGACGCCAGCACAAGTCAGCAGATGCTTCAGACCTGGATTGATGAGGCGCTGCCCATTGATCAGATGTATGGTCTGCTGCAATCGCTGGCGGGCGATCGCCTGCTCATCGACAAATCGCCAACCTACGCCATCAATCGCGCCATTCTCGACCGGGCTGAAGATTTGTTTGAGGGCGCAAGGTATATTCACCTCGTGCGCCACCCTTATTCGGTGATCGAGTCCTTTGTGCGAATGCGGATGGATCGGATGCTGGGGCTGTCGTCTCCAAATCCGTATCGATTGGCAGAGCAGGTTTGGAGCCAGTCTAATCGAAATATCGAGCAATTTCTCGCAACGGTGGAGGGCGATCGCCAACTCCAGCTTCGCTATGAAGATCTGGTGGCTCAGCCCCAACAGGCGATGGAGTCGCTGTGCGAGCTGTTGGAGATTCCCTTTGAAGCCCACATGGTCAACCCCTATGAAGGCGATCGCATGACAGACGGGGTGCATTCTACTTCTCTGTCGGTGGGTGATCCCAACTTTTCTAAACATCGCCAGTTGCGTCCAGATCTGGCTGAGGTGTGGCGCACGATTCAGTTGCCCCATGCTTTAGGGCTTCAAACCCAGGAGCTGGCTCATCAGTTGGGGTATGAGCTGCCGGAAGAAAAAGCGCTTTCCTTGCCGCAGCATTCTGAGAAATCGGGCGATCGCGTATCTTCTAGACGCCCCTATTCCTACCCTCAGCGCCAGGAATCTGAACTTGAGGTGCGGGGACTGCCCCTTTGTCTCTGCTCTTGGGGCAAACCGTCTGATCCTGTGATTCTTTGTCTGCACGGCATTTTGGATCAGGGGACGGTCTGGGAACCTGTCGCCCAGGCTCTCGCCAGTCGCGGCTATTACGTCGTGGCTCCTGATCTGAGAGGTCATGGGCGATCGGGGCATGTGGGGCAGGGAGGCTCTTATCATCTGCTCGATTTTCTCAGCGATGTGGATACGTTGGTGCAGCAGTTGCTGGAGTCTTCTGCGGCTCAATCTTTAACGTTGGTGGGGCACTCGATGGGGTCGGTGTTGGCAGCATTAGTGGCGAGTCTGCGCCCTCAGTGGGTGCGATCGCTCGTGCTGGTAGACACGATTTTGCCTGCCGACCCACAGCCCCACGAAACCGCGACCCAGCTCACCACCCACCTCAACTATCTAGCCTCACCGCCTCAACACTCGGTCTTTGCTGATGCGGCGGCGGCGGCGGCACGATTGCGGCAGGCGACTCCTTCTCTGGCTGAAAAACAGGCGCTGAGCTTGGCCGAACGCATTCTCGAACCTTGCGAAGGGGGAGTGAGGTGGCGGTGGGACCCGCTGCTGCGAACCCGTGCGGGCATCACCTACAACAATCTGCCCTTTAGCAAAGCGCGATATGTTGAGATGATGCAGGCGATTCAGGTTCCAACCTCTCTCATTTATGGGGATAAAAGCCAGTTCAATCGTCCCTCGGATTTAGAGGAACAGGCGATCGCCTTTGCCCATGCCTCGCGTCTCACCCTACCCGGCGGACACAATGTTCATCTAGACTCGCCAGATGCCCTGGTAGAGGCGATCGCCGCTATCCTAGAGAACCCCGATCCCCAAGCCAATGCCGTGACTCCATCCCATCTTGGGTGACACCCCTTTGCCATGTCCCAAACTGTTCCATCGCCATCGTCCCAGCCTTCATCGTCTAGGCACACCGCCCTTCAGTCCTTAGTGGATGGGGTGATTGCGGTGCCTTCTTTTGTGGCCTTCAAGCTGACCAAGCTGGTGATTGGCGTTCTCTACTCGATTTATTTGGGTGTCAAGCAGAATCTTGCGACTCAGTGGCGATCGCTCTCTGCCGAAACCCTCCAGTCGCCCTTGAGCCTGCCCGTGCTGATGACCAAAGGCCCCCGCTGGAACACCCACGCCGTTATCGGCACGGTGGGGCCATTTCGAGTCGAGCAAGAGCTGGCGCTGAATGTGGGGGCGATCGCCCAGTCTGCGGGCTCATGGACAGCAGCCATTTATAGCTACCCGACTTATCGAACTGTGGATAATCTGGGTTCTCTAGAGCAGGCCAGAGCCAAAGACCCTGGTGCCGCTAGCAAGCCTGCTGAAGAGGGCTGGTATTCGCTGGCGTTGCCGCCGGGACGCTACTCCATTGGCCTCCGCTATTATCAGTGCGCCGATCAGATGGTCTTTCCCACTGTGCGCATTGACGGACAGGATGCCATTCCAGCTCAGCCCGTCTCGCCCAAGGTCAACGACTTTTACCACACCCTGGCCGACCAAACGAGTGGCTTCTATCGGTTCCTTCACAGCTATATCTTCACGCTGCTGCGGTGGCGGCGCTGGCTGCCTGCGGCTTTTGTGCGGCGAGAGTTTTTGCCTGTCGGTGCCCCCGAAACCGAGTTTTTCTACGATGCCATGTACGCGGGCGATCGCCTTTCCCTTCAGCTTGCATCCCTTCTGGTTCAAGACTTCGATGTGTATCTGACAGTGTATAACCGGGCCAGCTTTCCGCTATTTTGGGCCAAAATTGAAGCCGAGACGTATCTCAGCGAACCCATTTCTGCGGATGGCTTCTATCTCTTCCGAATTCGTCCCAAAGCACCTGATGCCGCCAAATTTTCTCAAGACTGGCTCGATATTCGCCTGATTCCTGAAACCCTAATTCCATGACTGGCTCTGTTTCCGACCTTTTGGCAAAGACTGTTGCCAGCCATATTCCAGATATCGGCTGGCAATCTTATGGGTCAATCCCAGACGTGATGCCGCAGATCCAAGCTGGAACGGTTCACCTGTGGCGATCGCCCCTCTCGGTCAGTGCAGACTGGTTGGCTCATCACCAATTGATGCTGTCTAGGGATGAACAGGAACGAGCCGCCCGCTTTAAATTTGACCATCACCGCCAGCGATTTATCGCCGCTCGCTGTCGCCTGCGCCAGTTGCTGGCGGCCTATCTGGCGATCGCCCCCGACCAGATTCAGTTTTGCTATGGCAGTCACGGGAAACCACTCCTCGCTCCAGCCACGGATTCTCTCCAGCCAGGGCTGAGCTTTAACCTGACTCACACCGACGACTGGGCGCTCTATGCCTTCACTCTGGGCTGTGCTATCGGGGTCGATATCGAACGGGTACGCCCAATGCCCGATGGACTACGCATCGCCCAACGCTTTTTCACCCCTGCTGAAGCCGAGGCGATCGCCCAATATCCTGCTGCTAAACATGCCGATGCTTTTTTTACCCTGTGGACGCTGAAAGAAGCCTATCTCAAGGCTAAGGGAGAAGGGTTGGTCGGCCTCCAGTCGGCTAATCTTGTGTCAGCGATTTCAGCCTCAAATCTGGCCTCAAATCTGGCCTCAAATCCGCTCGCGACTTGGACAATCCAGAGTTTTATCCCAATTTCTGGATATCAGGGGGCGATCGCCTACAACGGGGGGGAAGCTCAGCTCAACGGCTTCGCTTTAGATACTGCAATTCGAGAGCGGGATTAAACTTTCGGGGATACACTGGACAAATGACGGATATTTCCCTGAAATAGGGTAGTTTGGGGGATAAAATGATGTTTCATTTCTCCTTCAAGTCTATGGTTGTGTGACGTTATGTGCTTCAATCTTGTAGGCCGCACGTCATGATCTAATGTCTTTTTAGGCGCATATCTTCTGTCTTACGACTCTATCTCAATTCCTAACGTCGTATTCTTCTCAGTTTTTCTCTGTTAGTGGCATAGCGCAATCAGAACTATGGCCGGTCAAATCTTGGGCGATCGCTACAAAGTCGAAAAGCAACTCGGTAGCAAATCGGGGCGCTGGACGCTGCTGGCTACTGATATTACGAATGAGAGTCCAGCGATTTTAAAGCTCATTTCAATGGACGATGAGCTTCATCCTGATGTTCTCAGACTTTTCGATCGTGAAATCAACATTCTGAAATCTTTGAATCATCCTGCGCTGCCTCGATATCTCGACTATTTTGAGATCGATCTGCCTAAAGAGATGAAGGCGCTGGTGCTGGTTCAGAGCTATATCGAGGGAGTCTCCATCGATCGATACATTCGCAAAGGGCGAGTCTTTAGCGAGCAAGAAGCGAGAAATATCTCCAAGGCGATCCTCAAAATTTTGGCCTACCTCCACGGCCACGACCCTTGTATCGTTCATCGAGACATAAAACCCAGCAATATCTTGTTGGTCAGCCCACCAGATAAAAAGTCAAAGGTCTGTTTGGTCGATTTGGGATCGGTCAAACAAATTGCGTCAAGACCCTCAAATACGACGGTGCTGTCGCTAGTGGGCGATGAAAACTATATGGCTCCAGAACAGTTGGGTGGAAGAGCCGTGCTTTCTTCAGACCTTTATAGTTTGGGGCTGACGATGTTTACGCTTTTAACGGGTTTAGAACCCGCAGAGTTGCCGAAAAAAGGCATGGTTGTTGATGCTCAGAGCATTTCGCAATGCAGCTCTGAATTTGCCCAATGGCTGAGCAAAATGACCGAACCCACGATGCAGAAACGCTTCCCGACCGTTGATGACGCCCTTGCAGCTCTCCAACAAATCTAGTCTCCTTCAACACTACACATTTATTTACAAACGCTATACTCTTCTTGTAGAAACGTTAGCAAAGAGTGCGTTATGGCTAGTGAAGATGAGCGAAAGAAAAGAATTATGGAGCACCTTGCTCGCAGTACAGGCAAGTTTATTCAACGATCGGCCAATGCCTCTAACATCGATCGCAAGCAGCAGGTGATGGATCACATTCGGCGCACTCGCGGTTAAGGCGATCGCCAATCTCTTCGAACGAAGTAGCAAAGCTTGCCACCGCAAAGCATTTGACCAAAACTAAAGCGAACAGTGTGTGCCCCCCGGCGGCGGGCACACGCTCAAGCAGCGTCGTTTACTTGTCGTTTACCTATCGCTTGCTTATTGTTACCGACTGAAAGCACTCGGTCATGATTTTGTTCTAGTTGAGTCAGAATATGGAGCTTGTGCATCTTGCGCAGGCTCTTTTCATTGGGACATGAGATAGGTTTTCACCGATTGCTAACCGGGAAGAAAGCGATCGCCCCCACCAATTTTGGTGAAATTGACTATAATTTCAGAACAGTTTTAATGGGCATCGATTGACTCAAATCGACTGACCTGCACTGTCACTAACCTGCACTGCAACGGAGCCACTTCACCCCAGTGTTCACAACAGCCCACCGTCCGCAATCGATTCTTCAATCTCAACAGAGCATTCCGACTGACTTGTTTGAGGCGATCGCCCACCTCAAGCGCGATCTCAATGCCGTCATTTTGGCTCATTACTACCAAGATCCCGATATTCAAGACATCGCCGACTACATTGGTGACTCCCTCGGGCTTTCACGTCAGGCCGCCAGCACCGATGCCGACGTGATCGTCTTTGCAGGGGTTCACTTTATGGCCGAAACGGCAAAGATTCTCAACCCTGACAAATTGGTGCTGCTGCCCGACCTCAATGCCGGATGCTCATTGGCCGATAGCTGCCCTACAGAAGAGTTTGCCGCCTTCAAAGCCGCCCATCCTGACCACATCGTGGTGTCTTACATCAACTGCACCGCCGAGATCAAGGCCATGAGCGACATCATCTGCACCAGCTCCAATGCGGTTCACCTGATTGAGCAAATCCCGGCAGATCAGCCGATTATCTTTGCCCCTGACCAAAATCTGGGACGCTATGTGATGCAGCAGACCGGGCGCGACTTAGTGCTTTGGAAAGGGAGCTGCATCGTTCACGAAACCTTTTCTGAGCAAAAAGTGGTTCAGCTTCAGGTGCAGCATCCTGAGGCTGAGGTGATTGCCCATCCTGAGTGTGAAGAATCGCTCTTGCGCCATGCCAGCTTCATCGGTTCGACCACGGCGCTGCTGAAATATGCCGAGCGCTCTGACCGGAATACGTTCATTGTGGCGACCGAACCCGGCATCATTCACCAAATGCAGAAGACGGCTCCAGATAAGCAGTTCATCCCGGCTCCGGCTCTCAATAACTGTGCCTGCAACGAATGCCCGCACATGCGGCTCAACACGCTGGAAAAGGTATATCTCGCCATGAAAAACCGCCAGCCCGAAATTGTCATGGCTGAAGAGACTCGGATGGCAGCGCTAAAGCCCATCCAGAAAATGTTGGAGATGAGCCAGTAAGGGCGTAGCGCTATATCCCCATAAAAAATCGGTGTCGCCCATTCGAAGAATGATTTTGGTAGGGGCATGGCATTGCTCATTGGTGTCAAGTTAAACAAAAGCGATGATTGTCAAGAGGTGAATGGTCAGGAGATAAGCTGATATTACAGTGTTGGGATCAGCAGCTATGGGTAATCCTCGAAATG
>JBARXP010000390.1:0-1539 GCA_049647405.1 Elainellaceae cyanobacterium
GGTCAAGACCCATCGCACAGCAGCAGAGTCCCAAGGTTTATGGACGGCACCCCTTTCATTGCCCAAGTAGCGTGCTGGGCGCGAGACTTCAGTGTTAATTAGTTGTTCGATCGCAAGTGTCACAGAGAATGCCTAATGCTGCTTAAACTTAATGGTCTTATGAATGCCTGAAACGAGCCAACGATTTATAGACTGTTCGCTATTGTAGATCGCCCAAAAGGTCGATCGTACTTTTAAATGTAAACGGTAAACGCTAGCTCTCGCCTTCGAGACGAATCTAAAATGCTGCTTCAGTAGACCTCAGGCGCAGATATCGCAATTCGCCTCTATTCATTGCAGTCTTTTACGTTAGACGAGCTTTAATTCTTTGTTGGGGCGCATTGCTCAGCCTCGATGTCTAACGCTTTATTTACTGTGGGGGTTTAGCGTTCTAGGTCTACATTATTTTCAGAGCCACACCTAAAAAACGCACATCGGTCGATGTGCGTTAACCAAGTCGCTAGACTTGAAAAACTCCTGACAAGCGTCAAATTTTGGAGACCTTGCTACTTTGGAGTTGAATTTAATTTCACAGTAGGTTAAAAAACCTATTTCCAGTAGTGCCAGCCATCAGATACTATGGCAGTGCCGTTATACTAGGTAGTGTATCTGTACTGGCGGCGAATAAACTTGCATCGAGCTATACCTATTTCGCAAAACATATATTTCGCAAAATATGGTGCTGAATAGCTGAGAGAGTCAATGTTGCAATTGATTTCCCAATATTCCAATATCTCATGCTCAGCAAAGCCTAACGTCTAAGCGGCAGCAAGCTCTAGATTCGATGTCCCTTCGTTGATAACAAACGCTTGGTCAAGCTGCGTCAGCTCGAAGATAATGCGCAACGCATCCGAAACATTCGTGACTGTAAAGGCTTTCCCTTGATCTTGTGCAAAATTGAGCGCAGCTACAAGAGCCATCAAACCAGCGCTGTCGAGTGACTCGACGTTTTGCATATCTACAACAAATGTCGAGCAAGAACTTGACGATAGAGCGTCAATTAAGGTCTTCTGGCACTCGTCAACACTCGAGGCGTTGATGTGGCCAGAAAGTTGACAAGTTTCAGTTTGAAGGCTGTTCAGTTTCTGTTGCATGATTTCAAAATATCCTCAAAAACTTAGCTACATAGAAACAGAGCGAAGAAGCACTTAATTATCTCATACCCTCTTCAATACTTTTGTACCAAAGTAGCCTGTTGCCGTAAATCAGCAGATTCCTGACTCAAAAAAGTGTTGATTCACCTTTACGGACATTTATAAATTGTAATGAAATCGAAATTTTTCGGCGTATCTCTCGATACGATTCCATTTAAGGCTTTCAAAAATCGGCAAGATTAATAGATATGGCTATTGGCTGTAGCTATAAATGCGAGGATAGTAAATTTAAAAAATAGCCGAGTTGTCCAGGTTCTGTAAGATTATCTCTGAGCCGATAGCTACGGCCAGTGTGACGAGAATCACACTGGCCGTAGCTATCGATCACCCCTCCGAACCTCTAGAC
>JBARXP010000391.1:0-26524 GCA_049647405.1 Elainellaceae cyanobacterium
GCGTCTCTACGCCTGCCCTCAACGTAACTGTTTCAACGTGTTTTGAGCCTAGAGGGGGCTTTTTATCACCACTTCCATTGTAACAAAAGCCGTCTTGAAAGACGGGGCTTGAATCCCATTATTTTTGGCTCCTAAAACAGGAAGTAGCGCTGAGCCATCGGCAGCACATCTGCGGGTTCGCAGGTCAGCAGCTCGCCGTCGGCACGCACTTCATAGGTTTCAGGATCAACCTCGATATGGGGCAGGTAGTCGTTGAGCTTCATGTCGGCTTTGCCGATTTGACGAGTGTTGCGCACGGCTGCCACCGTTTTTTGCAGACCAATTTGTTCGCCCAGGTTTGCAGACGCGGCGGCTTGGGAGACAAAGGTGAATGAAGTTGCGGCGATCGCCCCCCCAAAGCTGCCAAACATCGGTCGCATGTAAATCGGCTGCGGTGTCGGAATGCTGGCATTGGGATCACCCATCTGGGCCCAAGCGATCGCCCCTCCCTTAATCACAATCTCTGGCTTCACCCCAAACATGGCGGGTTTCCATAAACACAGATCCGCCAACTTGCCTTCTTCTACAGAGCCAACATGATCCGCAATGCCATGGGTGATCGCTGGGTTAATGGTGTACTTTGCCACATAGCGCTTGGCACGGGTATTGTCATTTTGCGCAGAATCTTCGGGCAATGGCCCTCGCTGCACTTTCATCTTGTGAGCGGTCTGCCAGGTGCGAATGATGACTTCGCCAACGCGACCCATGGCCTGAGAATCAGACGCAATCATGCTGAAGGCTCCCAGGTCATGCAGGATATCTTCTGCGGCGATGGTTTCTTTGCGAATGCGCGATTCGGCAAAGGCCACATCTTCGGGAATGCTGCGGCTGAGGTGGTGGCACACCATCAGCATATCGAGGTGTTCTTCTAAGGTGTTAACCGTGTAGGGACGAGTCGGATTCGTAGACGAGGGCAGCACATTGGCCTCGCCGCAGACCTTGATGATGTCTGGGGCGTGGCCGCCACCTGCGCCTTCCGTGTGATAGGTGTGAATGGTGCGGTTTTTAAAGGCTGCAATGGTGTTTTCGACAAATCCTGCTTCGTTCAAAGTGTCGGTATGGATAGCGGCATGCACGTCGTACTCATCAGCCACCGACAAACAGGTATCGATCGCCGCTGGAGTGGTGCCCCAATCTTCGTGAAGCTTGAGCCCCATGACTCCGGCTTCTATTTGCTCAATCAGTCCTGGAGTTTGGGCACTGTTGCCTTTGCCGTGAAAGCCGAAGTTGAGCGGAAAAGCGTCAGCCGCTTGCAGCATTCGGTAAATATTCCAGGGGCCGGGGGTGCAGGTGGTGGCATTGGTGCCTGTGGCGGGGCCAGTGCCGCCGCCAAGCATCGTCGTTACCCCAGAGGCGATCGCCGTTTCGATCTGCTGCGGGCAAATGAAATGGATGTGGGAGTCAATTCCCCCAGCCGTGAGAATCATCCCTTCCCCTGCCACAACTTCAGTGCCAGGGCCGATGATGATATCTACATTGTCTTGAATGTAGGGATTGCCTGCCTGCCCGATTTTGAAGATTTTGCCGGATTTGATGCCGATATCGGCTTTGACAATGCCCCACCAATCTAAGATCAGCGCATTGGTAATCACTAAATCGACGGCTCCGTCAGCATTGGCGATGGGCGACTGGCCCATGCCATCTCGAATCACCTTGCCGCCCCCAAATTTCACTTCATCGCCATAGCTCGTCAAATCTTGTTCGACTTCGATGAATAGTTCGGTATCAGCTAGCCGAATGCGATCGCCCACGGTGGGGCCATAGGTATCAGCATAAGCGCGGCGATCCATGCGGTAGCTCATGGGCAATGTCCTTCCAATAACCAGTAATGATTAAGGGAATCATGAGCGAAAGGCGCTCTAGAATCAAGGGTTTTGCGTTAAATAATCGTGAATCCGTGCTCTAGAGGGGCAAAATCTCTGGAAATTACGCTAACTGCGCCGATAAAACGGTTTTTTCACCACGGTTGCCGGATAGGTCTTGCCCCGAATCTCGACTTCTAGAGCTTGGCCGATTTTTGCCAGTTCTGGCGGCACATAGGCGAGAGCAACGGGATAGCCGAGAGTGGGAGAAAGAGTGCCGCTTGTGACTTTTCCCACAGGTTCACCGTTGTGAATCACGGGATAATCGTGGCGGGCGATCGCCCGTCCTTCCATTTGCAAGCCCACAAACTTTTTCGATGTGCCTTCCTGCTTTTGCTGCTCGATCACCGATCGGGCAATAAAGTCTCCCTTACCGTCGAGATGAATCAGCCAGTTTAGCCCCGCTTCGACGGGGGAGGTCGCGTCGTCAATATCTTGTCCATACAAGGCCATGGCTGCTTCTAGCCGCAGGGTGTCTCGTGCGCCGAGGCCACAGGGGACAACGCCTGCTTCTATGAGCGATCGCCACAGCGCTTTTCCTATTTCTGGATCGACCATCACTTCAAAGCCATCTTCTCCGGTATAGCCCGTGCGGGCGAGAAATCCGGGCTGATCCATCACCGTGCCTCTCATGTGACCAAAGCGCCCGACAGAACCTAAATCTTCTTCCACAAACCTCTGGAGCAGAGCCACCGCTTCTGGCCCCTGCACCGCAATCAGCACCTTGTCTTTCGACAAATCCTGAAATTCAAGAGACTCAGTATCTAGATGATCGAGCAGCCAGGTGCGGTCTTTGTCCGTCGTGGCCGCATTAACGATAATGGTCACGTGATCTACCCCGGCGTCATCCGTGCCTTCGTAATACACAATCAGGTCATCGATGATGCCGCCTGATTCGTTGAGCAACACGGTATATTGCGCGTCTCCCGCCTTGAGACGGCTCAAATCAGAGGGCACAATCGTCTGGAGTTGGGCGATCGCCCCTTGCCCGACTAGAGTAAACTTGCCCATATGCGAGATGTCAAACATTCCCGCCTTATTTCTCACTGCATGGTGTTCAGGAGAAATGCCGCTGTACTGCACAGGCATCTCCCAGCCCGAAAACGGGGTCATGCGAGCGTTTTGCTCGCAATGGAGGTCATACAGAGCGGTTCTTTGCAGGGAGACATTGCTTTTCGCTTTTGCCACGGGCAATTCCTCTTGGTCTTGTTTTGCTGGTTTTGACTGATGATTAGTGTAAAGCGTTTAAGGAGACGAGGACTTAACACCGTTCAATCAGCATCATTAAAGATTGCCTGGGTTGAGTTGGGGCAAAAACACAAACAAACAGAAACGCCGCCGCCATAACAGTGCGTCTTCTTTAGAACTCTTGAAAAGTCATCAATTCATTACAATTGAACGTTGAGGACATGGTTGATAACGCTGAAGCTTCCTGCTTTGAGCTGAATAGATCTTGAACTGGAAAGATCTTGCACTAAATCGGTGATTCGCCATAGCTTTGCGCCATCGATGGGCATGAGTCACTTTGATGAATCACTGCGATGAATCACTTTGAATTACTAAGAGCATGATTCACTATGAATATTCGATTACTGCTTACGGTTATTTTCTCGCTAGGGCTCTCGCTGACATTCCTCACCGGATGCAATGACTCTCCCGACACCTCAGGGGCTGATGCTACCGATGAGACTGCCGAAAATGCACCTGATCCATTAACCGACGTAAGCCCCGACGAGACGGCTGACTCAGGCTCTGAGCAGATGGGCAGCGACGCCAGCTTGATTTCGACAAACGGCGTCGGCAAGGCAAAACTAGGCATGACCTTCGCTGAACTCAAACAAGAGTTAGGAGCAGGGACAGAATATACGGTCGAATCACCGTTTATCGTAGATTTTGATGCGATCGCCGTCCGTCAAAATGGCGAACTCCAGTTTTACGTGCTGTATTTCTCCGGCGAAGCGTTTGAAGATGACTCCATCGTTCAGGCCGTGCTAACAACGACAGCGACGTTTCGCACGGATGCAAATGTTGGCCCAGGCACGCCCATTGCTGAGGCCGAGGCGGCTTACGGCAACGCGATTTTGTCGTATAACTTAGCTAACGAATCTCGCGAATATGTTCGCTTTGAAAACTCTCCTGCCAACAACATTCTGTTTGGCACCTATGGGGGAGGCAGTGTCTCCGATGGCTACGCGGGTATTTATGCAACCCCCACCGCTGAATACAACGAGACAGAGGAGTATGCCGAGGGTGCGGCGATTCAAGTCGTCTTGGTCACCTGTCTTGCCGAGACTTGCAGCTAAAATCGTCGCTCATCTTGGCATGGAGCCGTGAGGCAAAGGGGCTAGATTTCCCCCTAGACTATGGCCTCCTGGAGCCATGAGCAGCTTGCCAGCCGTGGCTACAACGACGGCATGATCAAGCTGCTCATGGCTCCGCCCGAAAAGAGGCCGAGGGCAGCAAATCCGCCAAAGATCCAGGCGATTTGGTTTTTGTGAAAGCCATCAGAACGCATCTGAAGCCAAGCGATCGCCCCCATGCCGCTGCTGCCCATGCCGATCAGCAACAAAAACACTAAGGGAAAGTAGCCCGACAGCACGACCCGACCCTGTTCGCCTTTGACCAGCCACAGCCCTAGGTTAATCAGCACGGCGACGATGCCACCGATCCACAAGCTATCTTTGAGCGCCTTAGGCACCGACCAGTTCAGCAGCAGCAGCCCTGCCATGAGGCCGAGCGAGACCGAACCCGCCATAAAGACTGACCAGAGCGATAAGCCCGACCCCAGCATGACGGCGATCGCCGCCAAAATCGGGATAAACCAAGCCATCGACTCGCCCAGCATCCACGTCAGCGCCGTTGCCCACACCATCACCCATAGCACCACCGAAACGTCGAAGATGCCTAAAATGCTGCCAAAACAGCAATAGCCAGCCCACAGCAAGATCAGAGACGGCAGCGGAATATCGGTAATCGGCGGCGATTGAGGCCGTGATAAAGAAGCCAGATGCCGCATAGAACGCTGTGATGATGGATTGCGCAGAGAGGTTGGCGATCGGGGCGATCGTGAAGGGTTTGCTTGAGTGGGGTTTGTCAAGGAACCTCTCTGGAAGGCTGCCTGAGCCTGCACCTCAGAGGATTGCCGACGAGCCGCCGCTGAGATAGTGGGCAATCCTCCAGGCAAGGTCATGTCAGAAAACTGAACCGCATCTAAAACCGCACCCGTTAAGATAGTTCCCGTTAAGTCCGTCCGCTTGAGAATGGCTCCCGTTAAATCAGCGTTTGATAAATTAGCTTTGGTCAGATTGGCCTTTAAAAAGTTTGTTCGCCGCAGGTTTGCACCGTCTAGCAGCGCGCCTGTCAAATCGGCTCGATAGAAATTAATATCGGTTAGCGAAGCCCCTCTCAGGTCTGTTCTACGCAAATCAGCCCAGCTAAAGTCGCGCTGACCTTCGGCATAACGGTGTAACAGTTGTGCGGCATCCATACTCAGATCGGCGTGAATGAGTGTATTGGCGTACAAACCCTGGATTTTTCAAAGTCTTTATGCATTTTGGCACATGCAAACTTGTGTGCATTCTGGCATGAGCAATCGAAAGAACGATGAGCCAATGGTTTGATGCCCCCTGATCCCCTAACCCGTGAGCCAGAGTTAATAAAGATATGCTTTGATTTCAGCCCTTCATCTCAATTTGGCGATTATGTTGGATCGGGATTCGATCTGGAGATGATAAAGAATTTTGAATGGATGCTCCGAACTCGACGTTGCTGTGAACGCCAGTCGTTTTTTAAAGATTAAGCTCAAAAATCAAGCTCAAAAATTCAAGTTCAAAATCAAGCTTTTGTTGTTCTGAATAGGGTAAGACCCATCGAGTGACACCGATGGACTGAGTGACGTGCATGGGTGTCGAGTCCGTTTATCTCCTTCAGTCATAGTTGAGGAAATCTGAGGAATATTCATGAAATTAGCGGTTGCTAGAGAAATCGAAATGGGGGAGAACCGAGTTGCGTTGATCCCCGATGTCGTGTCTCGTCTGGTCAAGCAAGGATTTGAGGTCTTAGTCGAGGCAGGCGCAGGTGAAAAAGCTCACTTCTCCAACGAAGCCTACGAAGAAGCTGGAGCCCATGTTTCTCACGACTCGGCTTGGGTGTGGGGCGAAGCTGATGTGGTGCTCAAGGTGAGACCGCCTGATTATCGAGAAGATGGGCGTCATGAGGTAGAACTGCTGCGTCATGGCGGCATCCTGATCGGATTTCTCAACCCCCTGGCGAACCCTGAGCTAATCCAGCGGTTGGCTGATCATAAGGTTACGGCCTTCAGCATCGAGATGATCCCCCGTTCAACCCGCGCTCAAAGCATGGATGCTCTGTCGTCGCAGGCATCCTTGGCAGGGTATAAGGCAACCCTGATCGCGGCGGCAACTCTGCCCAAGTTTTTCCCGATGCTGACCACGGCAGCAGGTACCATTCGTCCGGCGAAGGTGTTCATTATGGGGGCAGGCGTTGCGGGTTTGCAGGCGATCGCCACGGCTCGACGGCTGGGCGCGGTGGTCGAAGCCTTTGACATTCGCCCGGTCGTGAAAGAGCAGGTGCAAAGTTTGGGGGCTCGATTTGTCGAGCTGGAGCTAAAGGAAGACACTATGGCCGAGGGGGGCTATGCCAAAGAAGTGTCTGAAGAGACGAAACAACTGACCCACACTCTCGTGTCTGACCACATTGCCCAATCAGATGTGGTGATCACCACGGCTCAGGTTCCCGGTAAAAAAGCGCCGCTGCTGGTCACAGAAGATATGGTCGCTCGCATGGCTCCGGGGTCTGTGGTGGTCGATTTGGCGGCAGACCAGGGCGGCAACTGTGCCTACACCGAAGGCGGACGCAATGTGGTGCATCATGGCGTCACGATCATCGGCTCGATTAACTTGCCTGCGTCGATGCCCGTTCATGGCAGCCAGATGTATGCCAAAAATCTGCAAACTCTGGTGGAATATTGCGTCAAAGACGGCGAGATGAAGCTCGATTTCGACGATGAGATCATCGCAGCTTCTTGCGTCACCCATGACGGCCAGATTCGCAGCGATCGCGTTCGGGCGGCTTTGGCTCAGGCAACGGGAGTGGGCGGCTAAGGAGGAAGGTGGGCGATGCCTGAGTACACATACACTTCCTAACTCCCGAGAGGCTGTCTCGATCCCCCCTAAATCTCCGCGCTTCGCGCCGCTAACGCCAGAGAAAAGGGACTTTGAGTCCGATTCCCCCTTTTTTAAGGGGGGCTAGGAGGGATCACTTCTCGGATAGGTCAACGTTGCGGACTTATGTATACACAGGAGCGCCCTCTGGGAGAGGGATTTAGGGTGAGGGCTGCAAAAGTGAGCCGAGTCCAAGTACCAAGTTCGAGATTGGCATCAGTTCTGCCCAGTTGCTCATTCCATAAGCAACGCACCCGATAACCCATTTCGATAATCCATTGAATATTGTTTCAGCAGGAGAATTTTTATGACAGCAGGATTGCTGACTGGATTTGTGGTCTTTGTGTTGGCCTCATTTGTTGGCGTTGAGGTGATTAACAAAGTGCCTCCCACGCTTCACACGCCTCTGATGTCGGGGGCAAATGCCATTTCTGGCATCGCCGTCGTCGGCGCATTACTAATCGGCGGTTCCAACGACTGGAATATCACCGTCATTTTGGGACTCGTCGCCGTTGTGTTAGCCACGATCAACGTGGTTGGCGGGTTTCTCGTCACCGATCGGATGCTGCAAATGTTTAAGAAAAAGGAGGTGAAGGCATGATGTTCAACTCGACTCAACTGGCGATCGCCCTACCCGGAACTGAAATACTCGGCACAGGCATCGAGCTGGCCTATTTGCTGGCAGCATCGCTGTTTATCCTCGGTCTAAAGCGGCTGGGATCACCCGCCACAGCGCGTCAGGGCAACTCCCTTGCTGCTATCGGAATGCTGATCGCCATCGTCGCTACTCTCATTAATCAATCCGTCGTCAACTACCAAACGGTGCTGGTCGGCATCATTATCGGCTCCATTATTGGGGCGATCGCCGCTAAAAAAGTCGCCATGACGGCCATGCCCCAAATGGTCGGCATCTTCAACGGTCTGGGCGGTGCGGCATCGGCATTGGTTGCCGTGGGCGAATATTTTCGTCTGCTCAATGAAACGGGCGCGGTGTCGCTCGACTCAGGCATTACCACGATCTTAGGAGTGCTGATTGGCGGTGTGACGCTCACGGGTAGCTTCATTGCCTTCGCTAAACTCCAAGGCATCATGTCAGGATCGCCGATCACGTTCCCGCTTCAGCAGCCTGTTAATCTGCTGCTGCTGGCTGGCTTTTTGGGCGGCAGCGTCTATTGGCTGATCCATCCCGAAAGCATCGCCACCTTTTTGGGGCTGGTCGGCGTATCACTGGTGCTGGGCGTGTTGTTCGTGATTCCCATCGGCGGCGCAGATATGCCCGTGGTGGTGTCGCTGCTCAACTCCTATTCGGGTCTGGCAGCGAGTGCGGCAGGGTTCATTTTGATGAACAATATGCTGATCATTTCAGGGGCGCTGGTCGGCGCGTCGGGTCTGATTTTGACCCAGATCATGTGCAAAGCGATGAACCGTTCGATTACCAATGTGTTGTTTAGCGCCTTTGGCACGGGCAACACGGCGGCGGGTGTAGCGGCAACAGGCGATGACGGATCGCCGAAGGTGGTGCATCGGGTTGAGGCGGAAGAAGGCGCGATGATGTTGGGCTATGCGCGATCGGTGGTGATCGTTCCGGGCTATGGCATGGCGGTGGCCCAGGCACAGCACTCAGTCCGCGAACTGACGGATCAGCTTGAGCGGCTCAACGTTGAGGTGAAGTATGCGATTCACCCAGTAGCAGGCCGGATGCCCGGTCATATGAATGTGCTGTTGGCGGAGGCGAATGTTCCCTATAACCAGCTCTACGATATGGACGACATCAACACCGAGTTTGACCAGACGGATGTGGCGCTGGTGATTGGTGCCAATGATGTGGTCAACCCGGCGGCGCGAGATTCGCAAAGCAGCCCGATTTATGGAATGCCGATTTTAGAAGTCGATCGCGCGAAGCACACAATTGTGATTAAGCGGGGTATGAGCACTGGCTTTGCCGGGATCGATAATGAGCTGTTTTATAAAGACAAGACCATGATGCTGTTTGGCAGCGCGAAGGAAATGGTGTCTCAACTTGTGGCTGAGGTGAAGCAGCTCTAGCGTTGAGCTTTAGTGGCGATTGATTTGAATTCGAATAAAGAAATGCCCTGCTTCTAGGAGAGTGGGGCATTTTCATGAGGAGGGTCATGTATCTTTGATGGATATAGTTGAAAAAAGAATATATTTTCAGTTTAATGAAAGAAGATTTAAGGAGTCAAAGAAAAAATAGTTGTTTAGTTGATTATTTTGTCTAAGTGCTGATTCTAGCTTTGCAAGAAATAGGACAAAAAATCGTGAATACAAAGGAAGAGACTATTTCCTTCGAGGTTAAACTGAATGCTTCAGAGTGGGATTCACATATTAACGCATGGCGATGCGCCGTATTGGGAATTCCTGGTGCTGAAGTTGAGCGCATTGTACACAAGGACAGAGTTTTACAGCCGGATTATGACTATGCTTTAGACAGTAAGCATAAAATAATTCAATGGATTTCAAATGAGAGTCGGCCTACTCCATTAGTTGTTTTCTTCAAACTCACAAAAGAGCTCTCCACTCAAAAAAACGTTGACAATTGGAAAAGATTGACAGTTATTTTGACTTCTACGTTTTCATTTCTATCAGTAATTGCTACATTATTAGCACCTTCTATAGGTGAGATGACAAAGATAACGCTAGGTCATACAGATTATCCAAAAGCAAACCATAGTACTTCTAGCCCTGGTGAAGATCCTGAATTTGAAACTGTTTCATTACCTGAAACACAGCCTGTTAACGTATTCCAAGAAATGTATGAACAAGGACAATATCCTCGCGGTCAGTGTGGAAGCGTAACTAGAAATCCAATTTATCCAATTTTTGTCCCAGATAGAAGCGATAACTTGAATAGGATCATAAGTTCTTTTTGTAGTGATGCCCGTCTTATAGGAGGTAAAATTCAAGTTGCTTCTTTTAGTTCAGAAGAAGAAGCTGAAATGTTTTTAGAGTTTATTGAAAAATATTTTGATGGGGCTTGGAAAGGCCCACCACAATAACTAAGTTTGTAGGTTGGTTTGGAAAAACACAACACAACACAACACAACATGGTCAAAAATTTTACTTGAGCAAATTTTCCATTGGGATCGTATTTTAATATTGGGTTTTGCGTTACTCTACTTAACCTTTTAGAGCTAAATATAAACTTGGAAACCATATTTTAAGATTCCCAAGAATGCAATTATTTCTAGAGAAGAGATCACAAGATGCTTACTGGTTTTAAAAGCTCGAAACGATAAATCAAAGTTTCTGGCACGAGCTGGATTTACACTCAGTAACCCAGAAGCTTTAGTAGCCGCTATACGAACCCTTATACAATTTAATCAAGCTGTCGAAAACAAAAGAAATGAATATGGTATTTTCTATCGAGTTTCAGGAGATTTACGCGGCGTGAATGAGGTCAGTCTTCTTGTCGTTACAATTTGGTTACAGCGAGAAGTTAATGGAAAATTCCAATTCATTACCCTTAAGCCATTCAAGGAGTCTTGAGATGCAACTGGAGTTATATCAAGACGTTGCCTTAACCCGCGATCTGCCAGATTACAATCTCAGAGCTGGAGACATCGCAACACTCGTAGACTTAGTCGAGCATCCCTCTGGCGGAGAACAAGGATGCGTATTAGAAATATTTAACGCCATTGGTGAATCATTGACCGTCATCACCGTTCCGATCTCGGCTGTTGAAGCTCTACGGTCTGACGAAATCTTGATGGTGCGTTCATTCCCAGAAGCAAGTTGAGTCTCGGTGCGATCGCCCCCTAACTTTTGCAGGAGCGATCGCCATTCTCACGCCGAAGTCTCAACCACCCGATCGACATTGAGCTACGTCATCTTCAGCGCAGCAGCAGCGTGGAGCCTGACCCGTGGGTCGTTATCGTTGAGCAACTGCTCCAGAGGGGCGATCGCCATAGGCAGCGCGAGTTGGCCAAGGCTAAAGGCAATATTTTGCTTAAGCACCGCATGGCCTTCTGAAGCGGTGCATGTCTCAATCATCTGAGTCAAAATCTGTGCAGCCAACGCCTTCAGAGCAGACTGACGCACCTGTCCTAGGGTTGCAGCAATTTCGCAATAGACAGGGGATGATGGAGACGGAGCTTGGTTCACTTTTTCTGACAAGGCTGTAGAAGCAGGCTGCACGATTGCATCAACAGACACGTCGCGACTCTCGACAAAGTGATGAAGATGCTGCAACGCGGCTTCAGTTTCTGTCCAGATCAGCGCATGAATAATGTCAGCTTGGAGAGACGCTGGAGTATATGCCGATCTCAGCGCCTCGTTCAGGTGATCGGCGGCGGCTGACGAACTGAGCCGACCGAGCACCCGAATTGTTTGGCGGCGCACCTGAGTATCGATATCCCATAACAGCGGCTCAACGATCTTGAGAAAGTCTTGTTCGTTCATATGGGCGGCCTGAATTCCCAGACCTTGAACGGCGGCACAGCGAACCTGAGCAGACACATCTTCCAGCGACTGCGTCAAAACCTGTCGAATGCGTGGCTCATACATGTGGCCGATGGCGCTGATAGCCAATGCCCTAATCTCAGGATTGGCATCGTGACTCACCTGGAGTAAAACTTCTGTTGCGCTCCGGTGGTTCATCTGAGATAGCGCTTGCACTGCGGCCAGACGCGTCGCTTCATCGGTCAAAAACTGGCTCAGCGTCGGAATCGCAAGTTCTCCGATGTTGGCAAACGCTTGAATGACGACTCCCACCAAGTCAGGCTGGTCGGCATAAGCCATAAGCTGGCTCAAAACATGAACCGTTTCTGGCGTACGAAATTCGCCTAAAATTCGCGCGACAAACCACAACAGCTCCCAGTCGTCGTCATCAATGGCGGGGTCGATGAGTTGACTGAGGGGAGCGATCGCCCCGACGCCGAAGGCTGGAATCAGTTTGGCAAGATCCCAACGGGTTTGAAAATCAGCAGACTGCAAGGCATAGAGAGCCAAGTCAATCACTTCTGATATTTGACTCTGAGATTGGCCGGAGGAGGGATGATCTGGCAATCGCCCCAAACCCTGGTCGAGCGGTTGAGGTGTGGAGAACGTGTCTGTCATCGATATGCGGCGGAGATAGTGACTCAAAGATGACCAGTCTGAAGAGCGAGCCGCTTCTCTCGCATGGGAAACCAAAACATCAGATGACATAACACATAGGATAAGAAAAGAGCAATATCCAAACCCAAGCTGAATTTTGCTTATTACAAAGAATTATGGCCAATAATCTCCACTCCAGCAGGTTCATCGTCAGAATGCAAGACCTGGCTAAGAGCTATATGCGGCGATCGCATGGTGAAGGTGCGTATTGCTCATCATGGCTTCATCACAATCTTCAATCAATATGCCTTAGGGCGATCGCCACTGACATTAAAACATTACTGAAAGACGCAAGTGCCTGGTCAAAATCATGGCTTAATCAGAATAAGCCACGACTATTTGATTAAGAATTTATCCGGTGAAGGGCTCTGCAAGATGCATTGACGCTGATACTCATAAAGCAATGCAGCAGAGTTAGGCTATTAAGCAGTTCCTTTCACGAATGCTTTGAGTAACACTATACCTATACAGCTTATACATAAATTTTGCCTCCATAGAGCACAGTTTCAACGCCCCCCAGACAAACCAATCCGCTGATATATTTTCGCAATCTCTATTAGAATGAGCATCCCAAAACGCCTCAAGCCTTTTATCAATGCCTTGAAACAATCAAAAGTCGTTCACTTAATTGTGGGCACGTTTATGAAATGGCAGAGCGATCGCTGTCTCGAAATGGGAGCAGCGCTGTCTTATTACGCTCTCTTTTCTTTTTTCCCGTTGTTTATCGTGGCGTTGAGTATTGCGAGTTCGTTTTTGGGGCCTGAGACAAATGCATTTAATGATGCCCTGCGGTTTGTTGAGCAAGCCTTTCCGCCAGAAGCCGCCAAGGTGGTGCAGCAAACGATGGAAGATTTGAATGAGAGCAGCATTGGAGCAGGAATCGTCGGTTTTAGCCTGCTAGTCTTTACCGCCAGCGGTATTTTTGGGGCATTGACGAGTTCTTTGGATGTCATTTGGAAAGCGACACCTGCCGATTCTAACAACGCCAACTGGAAATCTGGCATGTGGACTCTGATTCGACGGCGGATATTTGGCCTGTCTCTTGTGTTTGTGACCGCAGCATTGCTCTTGATATCTCTCTTTGCCAACATCGCAATTAATGTGTTTCTAGAAATGCTGCAATCGTTTGGCGATCGCCTCTTCTTTATCCGCCTCGACATTATTGATGAGGTGCTGTTAATCAACACTCTGCAAAACATCACCCTGCTGATCATGCTCTTCATTGTCGTCATGGTGCTGTTTAAGCTATTGCCAGCGACGGCGATCGCCTGGGGAGATGTTTGGCTCGGGGCTATGATTACGATTTTGCTGTTTTTTGGTCTCCAGCAGCTAATTGGGAATAGCGTGATTCAGATTGGCAGCCGATTTCGTTCCTATGGGGTGATTGGCGGCGTCATGGTGCTGATGTTTTGGCTCTATCTCACCTGTCAGATTTTCTTTTTGGGCAGCACGTTCACCTATGTTTATGCCTTGCTATTTGGCAGTCGCCGCATTCCGCCAAGACGTGAGACGTTTGAAGAAGTTGAGTCGCTGATCTAGCCCTGAGCAGCCATCAATGATTCTTAAGTCCCTCATTCTCGGTCAGCCCCATAGCGATTCGTGTTCCTACAGAGACTGCGCCAGAAGACGCCCCTCGTATAGTTCGAGGTGGATAGCCCAGAGGAAGCAGTGGTCAGCACTGGATACGTTTACCATGCAGACTGGGAATTGGATTCATCGCTTAGCGACCGTATCGGTTATCAAATCGGGATGACAGGATTCGAACCTGCGACATCCTGCTCCCAAAGCAGGCGCGCTACCAAGCTGCGCTACATCCCGCAACGCTAACATTAGTATAACGTGCTTTTCCACTCTGACGATAGTCCTGTACAGGAGTCTTTTTCACGCTGCAATTCATACTGGAATTCATGCTGAAATTTGGCTTGGGATTCGCCATTACACGTTCTCTCGTTTATGCTCATGTCATACGTCAAGATTGCAACCATGCCCGAATTGCCTACATCAGACTCCTATCTTTCACATCGGCGCAACCATTCACGCACTCCAGCTACGAAGGCGATCGCCTCTCAAAGCTGGCTGATTGCTAACCTCCCAGGGATGAGTGATGGCGATCGCAAATGTCTCAACGACTGCAAAATTGAAACGACTCAGCAACTGCTCACTCGTACACACACTGCTGAGAAGCAGCAGGAGCTTGCAACTCAGCTTAAGATGCATCCTCAATATTTGAAAAAGTGGATTGCCTTAGCCAACCTATCGCGAATTCCAACGGTAGGGTGCGAACATTGCGGGGTATTGCTGCACGCTGGGATTATTTCCCCAGACCATCTTGCCCGCACTCCCTTACCCCGACTCCACCAGCAGATCGTTAAGCTGCACGTTGCCCAACTTCGCAATAAAGACCAGTGTCCCTCGCTCTCAGACGTGAGGGGCTGGCAACATCAGGCTCGGCAGCTACAGCCGTTTTAGATCTGAGCACTCAAGACGGCTGTCGCTTGCTTATTAGCGCGTCAGGTAAGCCAACCCGACAAACAGTGATATCAACCCAACAGTCGTCAGTGCGAAGTGAAAAAGGGATTTACTCCCTTTTTTGACCATGTTTCGCATGGCGAGCTTGACATAGCTAGGAGGAGGTTCCGACGCTTGCGCCGTGCTTTCCATCGGTGGTGCTTCTGGGGGCACTTGGGGCTGATCTTCAAGCGATTCTGTAGACTCGTCGAGAAGCCCGTCTTCAGAAATCTCTGCCATGTCTTGAGGAGAGCTTTCGGATAGGTTTTGCGGTGCCGATTGAGAAGGCTGAGTCATGGCTTTTGTGGTGTTCTAGGTCTTCGGTCTAGGGCAGTATTGCGTTGAGTTCACAATACTAATGTTTGACAGCTAATAAGTAGGTAACCCTAAATAAATAATGCCTTAGGGTGCCGTTAGGCGTAGCCGTAACGCACCACCCTATAAGGTTTTTGTGCGTTACGCTGTCGCTAACGCATCCTACAAACAATTAAGATCACCTACTTATTCGATAATCTTCGATCGATGTCATTGCAATGCATTGCATTGCATTGCACTGTCATTGCACGTTTCATCACTGAGATCATAGCGTCAGTTGAGCTTTGATGCTGACCCCGATAGATTTGACTCACCCGGTTCCAATACGGTTTGGGTAGCTTGATCCCAATGAGTTCAGTCTCAATGAGTTCAATTCCAATGAGTTCAATCCCAATGAGTTCAATTCCAAAAGTATGGATCGCGATGTCTGGGCTAAAACACGATCTACTGAAACACGATTCATCAGGCAACCCACTACGAAAAATGGCGATCGCCTTGAGCGATCGCCATTTCATCACAGATACGAATTTCACGCGGCTTTAGGGCGTTTCATCGTGATCCACTGGCTGTTGTGCTTGCAGCAAATATGACTGAATAAACGGGTCAAGGTCGCCATTCATCACATCGTTAATTGCAGTGGTTTCGGTGGCGGTGCGTAAGTCTTTCACCATCTGATAAGGGTGAAACACATAGTTGCGAATCTGGGTTCCCCAAGCGGCTTCTACCATGTCACCGCGAATGTCAGCCACTTCTTGAGCCCGCTGTTCTTGGGCAATCACCAATAGCTTTGCCTTGAGCAGGGCCATGGCCTTCTCTTTGTTTTGAAGTTGCGATCGCTCTTGGGTGCAGCGCACTGCCAGACCCGTGGGTAAGTGGACAACGCGCACTGCCGTTTCGACCTTGTTCACGTTTTGTCCTCCCTTGCCCCCAGAACGAGATGTTGTCACTTCCAAATCCTTCTCTGGAATCTCAACATTCACGCTATGGTCGAGAATGGGCATCACTTCAACGCCCGCAAAGCTGGTCTGACGCTTCCCATTGGCATTGAATGGAGAAATCCGCACCAGCCGATGGGTTCCCTTCTCAACTTTCAGATACCCGTAGGCATAACGCCCATCAATCTCTAAGGTCGCAGATTTAAGACCCGCCTCATCGCCTTCAGATAGCTCTGCCAGCGTCACTTTATAGCCGTGAGCCTCGCCCCAGCGAGTATACATTCTCAGCAACATTTCCGCCCAGTCTTGGGCGTCGGTGCCGCCTGCCCCTGCGTTGATCGAGAGCACAGCTCCGCTGGCGTCATATTCCCCCGACAACAGTTGTTGAATCTCCCACTGCTCTAGATCACGGGTTAGATGATTTAAGTTAGATTGAGCCTCTTTAAAGAGAGCGTCATCCGTCTCATCTTCAAGCAGTTCAATCACAGCACGAGCATCTTCGAGGCTCGTTTTCCAGCTTTGGAGCTGTTCTAGATGCGATTTCAAGTCGTTTAACTCTTGGAGCGTCTGCTGAGCGTGGGTCTGATCATCCCAAAACTCAGGTTGCGCTGCGAGTTGCTCTAAATCCTGAATCTTTGCCGTCAAAGCCGGAACGTCAAAGATAGTCCTGGGCTTTGCCCAGGCGCTGCGTCAAGGTTTCTACATCTCTTTTTAAGTCTAAGGTTTCGAGCATCCTTATTTTTCCTCCATAGAGTAGAAAACCGTCATGAATGAGCCAAGCTCCAAACAACCTCTGAAACTGAGCCTATCACTATACAAGGGTAAGACTAGCTTCGTTAATTTTCTTCGCAACCCTTCAGAACTTACGCACAACTCGCATAAGCCTGAATACACTCGTTGAAACGGTGGCCATTTCGACACACTGCGTAAGTCCTGCCCTTAAAAGAGCGGAATAGAATTTCACGGCTCTCACTTCATACCTTTTCATTCACTCCGCATCTGCGAGAAGTAGCCTGTCGTTCTTTTACTAGAGTCTAGCGGAGGGTCAGTGTTTCTGCTGACCCAGTCTGGGGTCGCACCCCCTATCCCAGTAAATCAACGATGGTAGACCCAGAGAGAAACTCAGAGAATGAATATAACTTCTGACACAAGGTGTTTCGCAGATGATGGCATCACAAACGTCTCTTCGCTCTCGCAGTATGGAAATGCTGCTGGCTTACAAGCATAATCCGTCCTTGTCGCTTCGCAATAAGCTTGTTCGTCTCAACTCAGGTCTGGTTCGCAAGATCGCTCATCGAGTCAGTCATCAATGTGCAGAACCCTACGAAGATTTAGAACAGATTGGTTATCTAGGTCTGATTCGAGCTATTGAGCGGTTTGACCCCACCCAAGGCTGCGCCTTTAGCTCTTTTGCTGTGCCCTACATCCGGGGTGAGATGCTTCACTTTCTGCGCGATCGCGGCAGTGCAGTTAGGGTTCCCCGACGCTGGCAAGATCTACAAAAAGAAGGTCAGAAAGCTCAAATTAGTCTTGTCAAAAGTCTAGGACGGCAACCCAGCGATCAGGAAATCGCTGATACTTTACAGGTTTCCCTAAATGAGTGGCGAGAGGTCAAGCTAGCCGTTCGAAATCGCTCACCCTTGAGCTTAGATGCCACCGTGTGTCAGCAGATAGACTCTCCGACAACCCTAGGCGACACATTGCCCGATGTACACGATCAAATGCTGCAACGCCTAGAAGAAGATCGTCAACTTCTGCAACGAGCGCTAAATCAACTCGAAGATAAAACCAGGGATGCCATCGAGTTCGTGTTTTTTAGTGACTTGTCACGCAAAGAGGTTGCTGAGCGCATGGGAGTCAGTCCCATGACGGTGACCCGTCGAATTCAGCGCGGATTGGAGCAAATGATGGTCTTCCTCAGCCCCCAAACCCTTCGGACAGAACCCTAATTCTGACAACCCTTACAAATTTGTGTTAGAGCAGAGTCAGGCGGAAGCATCAAACTTTCGCCTGATTTTTCTATAGGTTGCGAGCCGTGTAATTTTTCGCAACAAATTACCATCGAGTCGGGCTATGGAAAAGTCTCAAACCAATATTCTCAAACCAATATTCTCAGCCAATACGGGGTGCAGCGCTCAACATTGCACAGAAAATCGCAGCTTAATCACCACCGGAGGCAACCATGATTAGTCGTTGTACAGCAAAATCGTCTGCATGGGCATTAACAGGACTTTTAACAGTGGGCGCATGGACAATGATGCCAACTGTGCTGCCTTACCGCTCTGCTGCGATGGCTCAAGAAGTCCAAGTTTCAGAAGAAATGGCGTGGTTACAACAGACGACACGCAGATGGATTGAAATTGATGTCTCGCGGCAACGCTTGATTGCATGGGAAGGCAACAGCCCTGTCTATGCCGTTATTGTCTCTACTGGGCGATCGCCAACTCCAACCCCTTCAGGAGTTTTTGCGGTTCAGTCGATGCACCGCACAACGCGAATGCAAGGAGAAGATTATGACGTGCCTGATGTGCCTTATACCATGTACTACCATCGGGGCTACGCGATTCATGGAGCCTACTGGCACAACAATTTTGGTACACCGATGAGTCACGGCTGCACCAATGTCGCCGTTGACCATGCCCAGTGGTTATTTGATTGGTCATCTGTCGGGACGCCCGTACTTGTGCATTAGCGAAGTGCTGTGCTGGCGCAGTCGTGTAGCCCCAAGCCTTCCTGGCCTCACGTCTAGAAAATTTTCGCCCTAAGACTCGTCGCCTTTTGAGACCCCATCTTCCGGAAAGACCCACTTTGGCGGCTCCGTCATTTTTTTACGGATGGCTTCTTCGGCGATCGCCAACATGTCATCAAGGGAAGTGCTCTCGATAAATTCTGATGCCTGAGCTTTGTACTCTAAGTTAGGACATTTCTCCCCGAGAACGCAGCCATTGACACAGGCCACTGAGCAATCTATTTCTGTACTTTGCATCTAATCAGAACCTCTTATCTCCAAATTACTCACACAGCGTCATCGTGCTGTTACCCAGGGCTATAGCCCCGTTCACAACTGAATGGCCACTCATCATCAAGGCATGAACTCAGTCGAGGGCTAAAATTTAGCGCAGTTCTAAAATAGCGTAACGAGTCGATGACGCTACGTGCAGCCAAAACGCCTGAGCTGAACCTTAAAGGCATGAACTACACGTCTACTCGCAATTAAAATTAACACAAATTCTTATATTTCTGTCTCTTGATAGAGGACAGTCCCAAAAAAATAAAGCGACAGGCAGATTTAACATTCTTCGATCTGCATGAATATATTAAATAACCAGATTAGCCGTAAATCTTATCTAAGTCTTGTCTGTTGACTCCAAGCTATGGGCTTCAAAAAGATTTGGAGCAACGCAGCGTTCGAAATGGCTAAAGCAATAAAAGCCTGAAGCGAGAAGTCTGAAGCGAGAAGTCTGAGGCGAAAATTTAAGGCAATGAAGTCTCTTAGCTGAAGGTCTCTTAGCTGTGCGGATGGGTCGCGATCGCACCGCTCAATTGCGCGATCGCCATGCTCGTACGATCTGCACCCACAATTTTCGTATTGATGTTCATCGTTGATGTTTAGCAATGCATCTGAGAGTTGAGTCGATTCTCGAATCTTTTAAATTTTCAGCCTATTTGCACCTATTTGATTTACTTACAAACCTACTGAATTAAGGGAGAGTCTATGAATACCAACAGCCCATTGCAGGGAACGGAACTCATTTCTTGTGCCAAGTCGATTGCGATCCACGGTGCTGATGCTGCGGCAAAGTCTTGTGGTTACGGAGATGACATTGATTCATTTGAGAAAAATTTGTTTCAGGCTTGTGAAGAAGCTGGCATTCACATCAAGGGATTGGGTGATCTCGTCAATCGCGATCAGGTGAAAGTCATGCATCAGCGAAAGTCTTCTTAAGATTCAGATTTGAAATCAGAAGCTCTCGTTGATTAAACTTTTCCACTTTCTTTTTGACCGCTATGAACTTTGCATTGTCTAAATTAATCGACGTATCGACTTTCGTAGGTCGATGCGTCAGGCGTCTGTTGCATTGGGTCACCACTCGCTCTACTCGATGGGTGGCGATCGCCATTTGCACGTTTCTCTTAACTCTCGCGACAGGCATTGCCGTTTATTCGCAACAGCCTGTCACCATCAGTCTTTTGGTACGGGCAGTAGAGGGCGATCAGCTTCAAACGCTGATCGATGATTTCGAAGCCGAAAATCCTGATATTCGCATTGATGCGGTGCGAGGGCCAAACGCCGCAGACTCCGTGGAAGATCTCTACACGGCGTCTTTTTTGTTGGGAGATTCGCCCTACGATTTGGTTTATGCCGACATCGTTTGGATTCCAAAGTTTGCAGCAGCCGGGTGGCTCACCGATTTATCGGATCGCGTTAGCGAAGAAGAAAGAGCCGATTTTCTCAACGCCGATGTCGAAGCAGGTGAGATTCAGGGTGGCTTTTATCGAATGCCATTTCGCTCAGACGTGGGCATGCTCTATTACCGCACCGATCTGCTAGCAGAGGCGGGGCTAGAACCTCCCGAAACGTTTGAAGATTTGGTTCAAAGCTCCAAAATCCTTCAAGAACAAGACTTGGTCGATTGGGGCTACGTCTGGCAAGGTCTGCAATATGAAGGACTAGCTGCCGGATTTACCGAAGTGCTGGCGGGTCACGGCGGCTTTTGGATTAACCCCGAAACGCGAGAGGTTGGGCTCGACAAGCCAGAAGCAATTGAGGCCGTTGAGTTTCTCATCAGCACGGTTGATGAAAAAATCTCTCCCCCAGGCGTGACCAACTATCTGGAAGAAGATACCCTGCGCGTTTTCCGTAACGGCAATGCCGCATTTTTGAGAAACTGGCCCTATGTCTGGCCAGAGGTGAACAAAGACGGCTCCCAAATTCAGGGAGATGTGGCGCTCAAGCCGATGGTGCATAGTCCTGGAGAATCTAGTGCGGCCTGTCAGGGCGGCTGGGGGTTTGGGCTTTCGAACCAGACTCCTCACCCTGAAGAAGCTTGGCGCGTAGTGGAATTTTTCACGAGCAAAGAAGCTCAGCGCCAGTTTGTGCTGGACTATGGCTACGTGCCCAGTCGGCGATCGCTCTTCACCGATCCTGAGATTTTGGCGAAATATGACCACTATGATGAGCTGCTTGAGGTGGCCGAAACCGCCGTGTTGCGTCCGCCCATTGGTCAATATGCCCAAGCCTCTGATATTTTGCAGCGCTATTTGAGTGCCGCGATTTCTGGACAGATGAGTGCCGAACAAGCCATGCAGCGAGCGGCTGGAGAAACCCGGAGAGTCTTAGGTCGCGACGAGAGCACAGAACAAGCTCAGGCTCAACAACTTGACACTGCTCAAGGGAGTCAGCCCGGTTTACGTTCATGACAATGATCGTTCAAAGATTGCGCAGAAACTACTAAAGCAGAAATGTCATGGCTAAGGATACGATTCGAGCACGAGAAATACAAACGGGGCTTTTGCTGGTGCTGCCCGCTGTTTTGGTGCTGCTGCTGGTGTATGCCTATCCCATCGGGCGGGCGTTTGTGCTGAGCTTTTTTACCGAAAACCTCAGCACGAATTTAGAAGCCGTTCCCGCAGGGTTTAGCAACTATGTGCGGATGTCTCTCGATGGTCGCTTCTGGAGCAGTATTTGGAACACCACCGTTTTTACTGCCGTATCGCTGGTGCTAGAGCTGGTGCTGGGAATGGCGATCGCCCTGGTGCTCGACCAGAGCTTTCGAGGCAGAGGGTTTGTGCGCACCCTTGCCATCTTGCCTTGGGCCTTGCCAACCGCGCTGATTGCTCTAGCATGGCGCTGGATTTTCAACGGCGAGTTTGGCGTCTGGAACGACATGCTGATCAACTGGTTCCACATTATTGATGAACCTGTGAACTGGCTTGGTCGTCCGGTGTGGGCTATGGTGTCGGCGATCGCCGCCGATGTCTGGAAAACCACCTCATTCGTCGCGATTTTGCTGCTTGCGGGTCTACAGTCGATTCCTCAAGAGCTGTATGAAGCCCATGAAGTCGATGGTGCGACGCCCTGGCAAAGCTTTCGCCAGATCACGGTTCCTCTGGTGATGCCCCAAATCATCATCGCCATGCTGTTTCGATTTGCTCAAGCCTTCGGCATTTTCGATTTGCTGATTGTGATGACAGGGGGCGGCCCTGGAGGCGCAACAGAGATGGTATCTCTCTATATTTACGACACCATCATGCGCTATCTCGATTTTGGCTATGGCGCGGCGTTAGTGGTTGTGACCTTCCTGATTTTGATTGCGGTGGTGGCGATCGCAGGTATCTTGCTCAATCGGGCGCGATCGGCCTCTGGCGTCGAGCAGTCTTAACCCATTGAGCGATTTGCCCTGACCCATCTCAACTCCATCCCAATGGTAACCATGCAGGCGACATCAAGGACAACATCATGACTTCCGTTCAACCTCCAGCCCCAAGCCAATCAGCCAGTTCCTCAAAACCGCAAGTCTCTATCAAGACTGTCGTGTTGACCATTGGCGCAGTGGCGATCGCCATCTTCAGCCTTGCCCCTGTGCTGTGGGAGCTACTAACATCCATCAAAACCAATACAGCCATTACCGCTGACCCATTGGTTTACTTTCCGTCTTGGAGTCAGTACACCCTTCAGCACTATATCGATCTGTTTCAAGACGGATTCTATATCTATATTTTCAACAGTGCCTTTGTCGCCGTGGTGTCTACGGTGCTGTGTCTCTGTATCGGTTCACCTGCGGCCTATGCTCTGGCGCGGCTCAATCTCCCAGGAGAGCGTATCATTCTGGCGATCGTGCTGGTGGTGACGCTGTTTCCCTATATTTTGCTGTTTTTGGGTCTGCTAGAAATTGTTCGGGCTCTGGGATTAGCCAACAATTACCTGGCGCTAATTATTCCATACACGGCGATCAACTTGCCGTTGACGACACTTGCCATGCGCAGCTTCTTTAAGCAACTGCCCCGCGATCTAGAAGACTCCGCCAAAATTGACGGCTACAGCACCCTTGGCATGTTGGTCAAAATCATCTTGCCGTTGACTCTGCCAGCCCTAGTCACCACAGGCATTCTGGCGTTTATCTTTGCCTGGAATGAATATATCTTCGCTCTTACTTTTATTACCCGAGAGAGCATGAAAACGATTCCTGTCGCTGCCGCTCAGCTCGCCGGAACGACCCTCTTCGACATTCCCTACGGGCCTCTCGCTGCGGCCACTATCCTAGGAACCCTGCCTCTGGTTTTTCTGGTGCTGTTCTTCCAGCGCAAGATTGTCCAAGGACTCACGGCTGGCTCTGTCAAAGGATAAGCTCCCCTTCCAAGAGTCCTTCACGCCTTGATAGCCCATCATTTAACTCACTCGATTTTTTTATAGATCTCACCTGCCATGTCTAACCTCGAAATTAAACATCTCAATAAAACCTACAGTTCTAAAATCGTGCCTGTCCGCGATATGAGCCTCACCGTCGAGGAAGGAGAATTTCTCACCCTCGTAGGGCCATCCGGCTGCGGCAAGTCTACGACCCTACGGATGATTGCGGGTCTAGAACAACCGACCAACGGCCAAGTCATCATTAATGACAAAGATGTCACCCACGTACGGGCTGGCGATCGCAACATCGCGATGGTGTTCCAGAGCTACGCCCTCTATCCTCATATGTCGGTCTACGAGAACATGGCTTCAGGGCTTAAGCTCAAGGGCATGGGTGAGGTAGAAGTGCGCGATCGCATCGAAGAAGCCAATCGCGTCTTAGGACTAGACGATCTACTCAGCCGGAAGCCAGCCCAGCTATCGGGTGGTCAGCGCCAGCGGGTCGCCTTGGGACGCGCCCTCGTGCGTCGCCCCGATGTGTTTTTGCTCGACGAACCGTTGAGTAACCTAGATGCTCTGCTGCGAGAACAAGTCCGTGCCGATCTGAAGCAAATTTTCGAAAAACAGAGCGCCCCTGTGGTGTACGTCACCCACGACCAAACAGAGGCCATGACTCTTTCTACAAAAGTCGCCGTGCTCAACAAAGGAGACATCCAACAGCTCGATTCTCCCAGCACGATCTACAATCGCCCAGCAAACCAGTTTGTCGCGGGATTCATCGGCAGTCCGCAGATGAACCTACTCAACCTCAACTGTGAGGGCAATCAGGCCGTTTTGGGAAATAGCCGAGTTCCTCTACCCGATCGGTTCGTTCCGCCACCGGAAGTGGTATTGGGAATTCGCCCAGAACACCTTCGCATTGCCACTTCAGACGATGCTCAGACCGTGAAAGGGCAGGTCTTTCTCGTAGAAAATCTAGGCATGAGCAATCTCTTGAGTATTCGAGTCAACGGTTCAGAAAACGTGACCCTGCGAGCGCTGCTACCCTCTGACCAAAGCTGGGATGAGCAGATTACTCTAGCGCTTCCTGCTGAGCGCATCCACTGGTTTAATATGCAAACTGGAGAACGCTTACCTGACAGCACGACCGAACGAGAAATGACAACGTCTCGCTAAAGCTAAACTCTAGGGAAGCGTCACTGGTCAATCAAATTGATTCGATCAGAAATTATCAAGAAAAAACAGTACCAGATTCTCAGAACTTCACGCTTGAGTTGACATAGCAATCAAATAAGAGCGTCTTATCCAGGGGTATGCCATCAGTTTAGACAAAATTGTTTAGAGGATGTTTGAAAAGTATTAAACAACACGCTGGAACAATACTGATCCCCCTAAATCCCCCTTAAAAAGGGGGACTTTGATTCCGGTTCCCCCCTTTTTCAAGGGGGGCTAGGGGGGATTTGAAGTCGCATTGACAACTTCTCAAACATCCTCTTAGACAAAGTTGAATGATGTAGCTGATAAACAACCCGATCGCCTAGTTGACCATCTCGATTTCTTTAGCTTTAGCTGCATCAAGAATTTGACTAATCAGCAAGCGCTCTTTTCGATCTTGCACTGTATTTGATAGAAGTGCTGTCATCAGCTGAAGATGCTGCTTACGGCTCAACTTGCCAGAATTTCTGATCTGCTCAATCAGCCGACTCGTATCGAGCGGTACTGATGCATAATGGTGGCCATCTCTTGCGAACTGTCGCCTGCGTTTTTGTGATGACGTATTCATGAATTACTGATTGCCCCAACGTTACGTAGCTCAGCGATTAGCTCGACTGAACTGCTTTCTATCGAATTATTTTTTATTGACTGCTTGCTAATAGATATGTTTTGTTAGCGAGCCATTTGAGAGATCTACGCTAAGTCTGCACCCGTATATTCTCGTATGAATGCAGGTACAGACATGTGTGTCATGAACTGTTTCTCTTTAATTATCCGGGGATCGAACGCAGACTCACGCAAAGTTCTAGTAATTTGTGCCTGGTTTCCCATGAAGGATTTATGAATTATTCTTGCTGCCAAGAGTTAGCTCAGCCGCTATCTTAATCAAGAACGGCCAGATTCAGCCGTTCTTGATTGAGAACGCTATTGCATATTCCTTTTAAAATGGAAGATGGCTGCCACTAAAGGAAATAACTTTGAACGTTTACCGACTTCCGGCTCTGTCTGACAACTATATTTTTTTACTGCATGACCCAGACCAGCAAGTTGCTGCTGTGGTCGATCCGGCAGAAGCACCTCCTGTCCTTCGGTTTTTAGAAAAGCTGGGGGCTTCCCTAACGACCATTTTCAATACCCATCACCATAGCGATCATGTGGGTGGCAACAGCCAACTGCTGCGCCAATTTCCAGATGCTGTGGTGTATGGAGGAGAATGCGATCGCGATCGCATTCCTAAACAGACTGTTTTTCTCAAAGAAGGAGACACGGTCGAATTTGGAGGCCGACAAGGGCAGGTTTTTTTCGTGCCGGGTCACACCCGTGCCCACATCGCTTACTATTTTCCGGCCATCAACGACTCTGAAAATGACTCTGAACCGGGCGAACTGTTTTGCGGCGACACTCTATTTGCAGGGGGATGCGGTCGCTTATTTGAAGGAACCCCTGCCCAGATGGTGAGTTCGCTTACAAAGCTGCGCCAGCTCCCCAATGACACTCGAATTTGGTGTGCCCACGAATATACGCTAAAAAATCTTCAGTTTGCGATCACCGTTGACCCCGACAATATGCGGTTGCAGCAGCGAATAGAGGAGGTGAAGCGAGCACGTCAAAACCATGAGGCTACGGTGCCTTCCATGCTAGGACTTGAAAAACAGACGAATCCATTCCTGCGGTGGGATGAGCGATCGCTCCAGACGACGACGAAAACTAGCGACCCAGTGCGCACCTTTGCCAAAATTCGCGGCATGAAAGACTTGTTCTGATTCTGAATCTAAGAAAGAAATGAAAAGTTGCGATCGCCCCTACGATTCAGCTATGCTCATATATCTGTGCGCAAATCGTGATGCGCGTCTCAGGTACGCCAATATTCACGGATACTGTTGAATATAATTGCGTTGTTCTGAGTGCGTTTATTTGTTTGAGCGGGCGCTGCGAACAGAAGTTTTTAAGGGAAGCAAAAGACTGGAAAAGGTTATGGCAAAGCGTGTACAGGTCGTTCTA
>JBARXP010000392.1:0-2542 GCA_049647405.1 Elainellaceae cyanobacterium
CAAGATCACTGGAGCACTGTGGAAACGGGAGAACGTGCCTCGAATCCTTCAACTTCGATGTGCCTATCTCAATAATGACCTGTGCCTGAGTATTTCTGCTTAGTTCCAAACTGGGATGCTCCCTGATGCTACGCTCTCGTATCATGAAGGAACATACCTTTTTACGTGATAGAAATGCACATCCTGATTGGCTTTTCAATAAGGGAGGCTATCTATCAACTGCTGAAAAAGAGCAGGCTTTAGACAGCATGATTTTTTTGAGTCACTTCTATGGTTACATGATCCTTTCACTTGCTGGAGTAAAAGATTTGAAACCTACTTTTCCTCCCCCACATCGGCAATGGGGATCAGCATACAACCTTCAGCCAGCTAAGTTCAAAGAGGAGATTATTAATCAGCCTGACGAATTGTTTAATTAGCAAGAATTCCATCAAGTACAAAGGTCTATACGTGTCTTCACAAACAACACTTCGGACAGTTTTTGAGCTGCAACGGTAGAATGCGGGTTTTAGCTCTCTTCCATGGGAGTCTAGCCAACGAGCAATCAAGGATTTTAGCCCTTGTCCGAAAAAGTGTCCGGACTATTGCACAAAGTGGATTTAGCACTAACCCACGTCCTTCAAAGATGATCGCGGTTAATGTAGGAGCGATCGCGGTGCTGGCTCCAGAGCGAGTATCCTGGCGGCAGGTGCTGACTCCAGACACCGAACTGCATCCGGATTGTCGGCCCTGGGCGATCGTGATGATTCAAAACGCCGTTGAGCGCTCAATCATCGCTCACTTTCGCAATCGGCAGGACGCGGATGATCATCTTAGGGCGATTCGGCGACATGTGCCGCAGGGTGTTTTTGAAGTGGTGTTTGATCCATTGGAGCCGTCCACGCGAGCTAATACGCCTGTATGATTTGATCGGTTATCTTTACAGGAATATCTGGCGGTGCAGCAAAGGGTACGACTGGCACGGGGGCACGACAATCAGCGGGTTGAAACTCTGCTGGTTGATCTGGCTCAGAAGCATCTCGACGATTTCGAGGCTTACTGGCTTCCTTTGCTTCAGCAAGTAGGAGCAGAGGACAAGTTCTGGGACTGGGTAGTGAAAAAACGGATTTCGCTATCCTCAGATAATTTCGAGAGCTATGCCATTGAATATCAGGGCATGGCCCAAGGGTTGATGGCGATTGAAACTCAGTGGCACCGCTCTCAGCTCGATCGCCAAAATCGGGTTGTCTACGTCCAAGCAATCGCATCGGCTCCCTGGAACCGGAAAGCCATTCAGCAACCGCCGACCCTTCGAGGTGTAGGCACCGCTCTGCTACTCTTTGCGCGTCAGCGCAGCATGGAGTTGGGCGATGAAGGGCGAGTGGGGTTACATGCCCTACCCGGAGCCGAAAGCTTCTATGATGACCAGAACATGGCCGATTACGGCCCCGATCCAGACAAGGAAAATTTGACATACTTTGAGTACGGTCGCTTCCAGAGGTGAGCAATGGCGCAAGATAATTTCAATTTCATGGATCTGCTGGAAGATGACGCTTGGTTTGAAGCAGCAGTTCGTCGAGAAGAATCGGTAGATTGTGAAGCGCTAGCTGGCCATGGCTGGGGTACTCATTTGGGAGCTGTAATGGCGAATCCCCAAGGCTATAGCCACTTTGCTCAGTTGCGTTCAATGGTGATGCAAGCCTGGAAGCAACTTGTGACCGAGTGGGATTTGGGGATTGGGGCAGAAGCGGCAGAAGCGAAAGGCCAGGAACTGATTATGGAACAGCTTCATCGACCTGAGCCTGAAATTCAGGAAGCCTTGCTGGTTCTGCTGGAGGCCAAGCTCTCTAAGCCCCAAGGAGAATGGGAAATGACTGAAGCCGTTCACTCCCAAATTCGAGCTGTCTTTGGCAAGGTGCTCTCCCAAGAGGATTGGAAAGCGATCGCAGAAAGTGCCAGAGACCGAATCTATGCTCAAGTGCTTAAGCAGGAACGGGTCGCAGTAGAAAGCTCGTGACGCCAATCTTCAAGCTGATAAGACCGACCGTTTCTCCCCTGCCCGTTCTGGCAAATCTTCCCCATAGTGGCCTTTTTGTTCCAGAAGCGGTTCGAGGGCAACTCACCGAAGTCCATCAAACCTTTCTCCCTCATCAAGACTGGCATTTGGATCAGCTCTACGATTTTTTGCCAGCGTTGGGCATTACGATGCTGCAAGCGACCCATAGTCGCTATATGGTGGATCTCAATCGTTCCCTGAAACCTCCCTACTTTGGCAATTTCTGGAGCGCCGTGATAGCAGAGAAGACCGCCTTCAATATGCCTCTGTATGCAACTCAGCCAACTCCAGAGGAAGTTGAACAGCGGCTGGAGGACTATTACCGCCCCTATCATGCCGCGTTGGAATCTCAGCTTAATCGACTGATTGAGCAATTCGGCAAAGTCTATTTGCTTGACCTGCACAGCTTCTATGGCTCTATCACCGACGATATCTGTTTGGGGAATGCCAACGGTAAAAGCTGCTCGAACTTACTCATTGACACCGTAGACAAAGCGTTTGCCAATG
>JBARXP010000393.1:0-10732 GCA_049647405.1 Elainellaceae cyanobacterium
GTCTTAAATCAGGATTGCCATTTCGAGGATTACCCATAGCTGCTGATCCCAACACTGTAATATCAGCTTATCTCCTGACCATTCACCTCTTGACAATCATCGCTTTTGTTTAACTTGACACCAATGAGTAATGGGATACCCCTAGCATGTCACAGACCCTTTTTTCTTGCGCTTACCCTGCCAACATAAGCCCTGGCAGAACCAATTCACCTGAAAGTTCCACAGGGAGCGATCGCACCTCTTTTTCCTGCCCTTGCCGATAAATTTCCACCTGCTGATCTTGGGGATTGATCAGCCAACCCAGGCGGACACCGCTATCCAGATATTCCTGCATCTTTGCCTGAAGTGATGCTAATGAATCGGTGCGAGAACGTAACTCCATTACAAAGTCAGGCGCAATCGGCGGAAATTTCTGCCGTTGTTCGGGGGTCAACGCTTGCCAACGAGATAGTTCAATCCATGCAGCGTCAGGCGAACGGTCTCCTCCGTTGGGCAGCCTAAACAAGGTAGAAGAGCTGAAGACTTTACCCAGCTTAGTGCGTCGATTCCAAATTGCGAGATCGGCTCCAAGCTCTAGTTCGTAACTACCGCCTTCGCCTCCAACGGGTGACATGAGAATTAAAGCTCCTTGAGCATCTCGCTCAACCACTAAATCTGGATTATTGATGCAAAGCTGATAAAACTGTTCATCACTGAGGTGAACGTGCTTCAAATCAATGGTGAGAGGCAACGTCAGAGAAGTCATGGCGATCGCTGAAGGAAGTTGGGCGTTGACAAAGAGCTACGGTCATTATCGCATTGGGAGCTTGGGGATGGCGTTGGCTTGCCTGGGCGTAGCCCGTGTCGTTCTTCGTCATCTACAAGGCAAACTCGTCAAGGCTTCAGGATAAGTTGCAGAGTGTGCGATCGCCTTCCTTTACTGTCGGGTAATTCGTTAAATAATCCTCTAACCACTCGCATCCATCCTCCAAAAGTTCATCCAAACTGAGATCTTCGATGGGTAGCATTCTGATTACTCCATTGCCACCTCCGATTAGCAAGGTTTTTCCATCAGGACTAAAGTTTGCACTTGGAAGAAGCTCTTGCCCTGTTCTAAATTCACTAATCGGCGTTCCTGTTCGAGTCCACAATCGGATAACGCCACCTTCTCCTGCCGATAGAACGTGCTCCCCATTGGGACTAAAGCGCGCAACCCGAATTCCTTGTGTGTGACCTCTCAGCTCAGCAATCTGCTCACCTTCGATATTCCATAGTCTCAAGGTACTAGACCTGTTGTGAAATAGGTTGTTTGGAACTATAGAGATATCCACTCTGGCTTCCCACTCCTCTCGTAAATTAGGCTGCGATGAGATAGAAGTTCCACAATCTGGCTGCGGTCAGCATTGAACGGTCATCAAACCCTTCGATCCGGTTTCGCGCTGTTTGCGAGATTACGATTTATCCACAATTCGTAAGATATGATATTCGCAGCAAATGCACTTGTAATATTGAATATCGCAATCAGGGATGGCGATCGCTCTCACATCTTGCGTTTAAGGGAAGGATAATTGTCATGAAGCAAACTATCTACAAAAGAGGGAGCATCAATGAAAAGTGTCTTGTTTGAGATTGATAATAGAGAATTACAGATTAACTTTGGCATAACAGGTAAAGAAAAAGTTATTTATGACAACAAAGTTGTCTCCGAAACGAAAAATATGAGGCTTTCTAACATACATCGTTTCAGTTTTATCGAGAAAAAACGCGTCTTCAAATATGAAGTTATCATCAAATCTCGACTCTCGGGAGTTATCTCTGTTCAGATTAAACGTAATGGAGAATTAATTAAGAAAAGTTTGATTAGTGTATTAACGGGACGCATCCTGAGACTTTTTTTATTGCTAACAGGAGCAGCCTTAGTTGGCGGGGTCTTACTCTCTTATCATTTATTCACGTCCGGATTTTATGAATCTCTAGGACTGTCACCTGGCGTATTATCAGCCTCTCATATCTGGTTCAAGATATCGCTGATTAGCGAACTTTTTTTTGGGACGATATTTGTATTTTTTTCTATTCTTTTAAGACGGGTTTTAACAAACTCGCCTGGAAAGTTCTCAGCTATATTATGGGCACGCATCGGATTCTCAGCTCTGTTTTTCATTCTTGCTTTACCGAATAGAACTATGCAGATTTGGTATATGATTCAGGACTTAATGTGGTACGGCGGTGGTTTAGATCTGCAACAGGTCTCTAGTTGGTTTTTCCAAGCCGGACTTATTTGGATGTATTGGTATCTTTTGAAGAATGGAGAGGCGATTGCTCAGGAGCTTCGGTCGAGTGGTTCATGGTAAGCACCGTTGAACGCATAGAAGTAATCAAGTAAAAACAAAAAAATAGTTGCCCCGCTCACTGGTTTTCTGCCATTTCTCCTAATGCAGTTAGAAAATTCTTGATTACAGATGAGCGTTCAATCTTGGTGATCTGTTGACTGAGACAAAACCTCAAGAGCATAGACTGCACGAGTGCGAACGGCTAAGGTTTCGTCCTTCTCAGCTACAGCCTGAAACTGATTGAGGATGCGCGATCGCCACTCTGCTCGTGTAGGGGCGATCGCCTCTGCCAAGGCTTGTAGTCCCACGATTCCGGAATAGCGAACCACCCATTCTACGTCTGTTGCCACAACATGAATCAGAGCATTCAGCGCTTGTTCTTGAGCCGATTCGACTTGAGCTTCATCCATCAAGGCCCACTCAATGGTGCCCAGTCCTTTGGCGGCGGCTCGGCGGACGCTGAGGGCGAAGTCGTTTTGGGCGGCGGAGAGTAAGATATCGAGTCCTCTAGGGTCGGCAATGCCTGCCAAGGCTCGCACGGCCCAGGCACGGGCTCCGTAGTTGTAGCCGTCGAGCTGTTCGAGCAGCGGCATCACCGCAGGTTCGCCCAGCTTCACCAAGCCATCGACCGCTGCCACCGCCGCACCAGGGTTGTTGTACCCCAGCACTTCGATCAGCTTCGGAATCGCCGCTTCTGAGCGAGAGGCGGCAAGGGCGGCAACGGCACCGATAATGCGAGGGACGCTGTCTGCGTCATCTACGGCTTGCAGGAGTTTCTGGAGGCTCTCTTCTGGTAGGCTCTCTGAATTCGCCATTTCTTCATTCATTCAGCAACGCTCAACAGGATTTAGTATAAGTCTTGAGGGTAAACCCTTTGCTCCTGGGCGATCGCCCTTTGTGCGAACGTTGTGCGAATGTCCAACCCAGGAAAAACTCATCGTCCATGTTGCCGGAGGCTACCCCGTTGACCCGCAGTTCTAATCCGTTTCTCGATCTCACCTACGAACCAGCCTTTGAATCCCTTGGGGGCGACTATTCTGATGGGGTGGCGGCGGCAGAGTTTCCGCGCCATATCCTCCGCTTTCGCAATGATGAGCTGCTGCCCCTGCTTGGGCTAGAGCCAGAAGCGGTGACGGATGCTGATTTTTTGGTGGCCTTTGGTCATTTTCGCGATCGCCAACCGCTTTTAGCCATGCGCTACCACGGCTTTCAGTTTGGCGAATACAATCCCTATCTGGGCGACGGACGCGGATTTTTATACGGGCAAGTGCGCGGCACGGATGGTGAACTGTACGACTTTGGCACCAAAGGGTCAGGAACGACGCCCTACTCGCGCAGCGGCGACGGACGATTGACTCTCAAGGGAGGGGTGAGAGAGGTGATTGCGGCTGAAGCCCTCCACCGCTATGGGGTCAAGACTTCGCGCTGCCTCAGTTTGGTTGAAACCGGAGACTCGCTGTGGCGCGGCGATGAGCCGTCTCCGACTCGCGCATCTGTCATGGTGCGCTTCAACCGATCGCACATTCGCTTCGGCACCTTTGAGCGGCTTCACTATTTTCAGCGGCCCGATTTGGTCGAAAAGCTGCTGGATCACGTGGTTGATGTTTATTATCCCCATTTGAATTCTGAGAAGTCAGGGAGTCAGGAGTCAGGAGGGCAGGAGTCAGGGAATAGGGGCGATACGGGCGACGCCCAGGCAAGCCAACGCTATGCCCGCTTCTACGCTGAGCTAGTGCAGCGGGTGGCCGAACTGGCGGCTCAGTGGATGGCGGCGGGCTTTTGCCATGCGGTGCTGAATACCGACAACATGTCGATTACGGGCGAAAGTTTTGACTATGGCCCCTATGCCTTTATCGATGAGTTTGATCCCCGATTTACAGCGGCTTATTTTGACCACGGCGGACGCTATTGCTACGCCAACCAGCCCCGCATCTGCAAGTGGAATCTAGAGATGCTGCAAATTCCGCTAAAAATGGTGATTCCAGAAGCGGATCTAGAGGCCGGACTGGCGCAGTTTGACGACTATTATTTTGCGGCCTACGACCGACTGATGCTGAATAAGCTTGGGTTTGATCAGCTGGCTCCCGATCTGACGACTGACCTGATGCAAGCGACGTTGAAGCTGCTGCTCGAAACCCAGGTGGGATATCACGATTTCTTTTTGGCGCTGCGGCACCAGGTTGATTCCGCTGAACTTAAAGAGGGAGTAGAGCGTTCAGACTCTTTGTTGAGTAATCTTGAGTTTGCGCCTGCGGGTGAGTCTTCTCAGTTGCCGCCTCGTGTGCGAGCAGCGATGGCTGAGGCTGGGGATGGTAACGAGCCTGAAAATTCAGAGGATGCGGTTAAGAATCTGTTGGCACAGTGGCGATCGCTCTATGGGCGATCGCTCCAAACGCTTTCCCAGAAGGAACGAGAAGAGGTTCCCGATCGGCTCAGTCGTCACAATCCAGACTGCGTGCCCCTGCGCCCCGCAATCGAGTCCATTTGGGAACCCATTACCCTAGAAGACAACTGGCAGCCGTTTTATGATTTGGTAGAGCGCATTCGCACATCGGTTGAACCGTAGGCAACAGTCTGGAGAGATTTGCAATGGCAGACGAAAAATCTTTGAACAACAATTCAATTCGTATCGGCAATAGTTCTTCATGGCAGAATGTCGAGATTGGTGGCATTGCGGCAGGAGACATTAATCAAAATCAGTCTTACCAAGAGGTCACTATTGGGTCGATTCCTGATACGGCTGAGGTGGTGAATTTGATCGGTCAGCTTGAAGCGTTGCTGCAACAGTCAAACTTATCTACCGCAGACCAGGAGAAGGCACTGAAGCACTTAGACACGGCCAAAGAAGAAGCCCAAGCTGAAGAACCCGACAAAGACTATGCGCTTAAGAGTTTCCAGCGGGCGACCAAAGTGCTCAAAGATGCAGGGGAAACGGTCGCAGCATCACAAGGACTGTGGGAGCAGATGGAAGGCATTGCCCAAAAGCTGGCTCCCTGGTTTGGGGTTGCGGCCAAGGCGCTGCTTTTTCTCTAGGGCACGGCTGGCCCAGGCACAATATCTAACTTGGCTTGCAGCATGGCGTAGAGCACTCGCGACAGTTCTCGCCGCTTCAGCAAATTTCCATCGCGAGGGGTACGTTTAAAGGCGTACCCAGCCGCCCCAGGAAAAGCGTTGAACACCATATATGACAGGTGCTTGCGGGTCGTGTACTGACCGGGAGCAAACAGCCCATAGCCCACCCCCGAAATGATGCGTTGAGCGGCTAAGGTTTCTACGGCTCGATAGGCCCAGTGAGTTTCGGGCACATCCCAAAAGCGAGGGGTGTCGGGATTGATCAGCTCCAGTCCGAGCAGGTTTACGATCGCCGTTGCTACCACCGCTCGATTGACCGGGCGATCGGGGCGAAAGTGCAGGTCTGAAAAGCTCTCACTGCGAATGATTCCGGCTGCCGCGATCACCTGAATCGCCTCAAAATCAGGATCATCATGGGCGACATCATCAAACCAGAAGAGCGGAATGCCCTGGCTGGTCAGCCGTCCCTGAAACTGACGCAGCAGCGGTTTTTGAAGCGCCACGTCTCGCAGATTGACGCCTTTTTCTAAAGCAAAAGCTGCCAGAAGCCCCCCGGCTTCGCCGATCGCCCATTCGACGGGGTGCATTCGATAGACGGCGTTGGTGATATGAGTCGTGCCGATGCTTTTGGCCGATAGTATGAGTCCGTCTGTGTTTTGGGGAATCAGCGCACCGAGGGGAATCGTAAACGGCAGCGCATTGTGGTCATCGCCGGGTAAGTCAACATGATTCGACGGTTGACCCGGAGGCACGTCTTGATTGGGGTGAATGTCGAGATAGTGATACTGGCCGACGCCAACGGTATCGGTGAAGACATGGGCACGGGCAGCGGTGGGCAAAAAGAAAGATTGAGCGATGTGATTGTGAATCACGGTGATTAGAGCAATGCCGCGTCGAGCTTCGCGGATGTAAGGCTCTAGGGCAATACCATCCTTTGTCCAGGTGAGGTCGCCGCGCGGTTTTAGGTTGGGGAAGCCGTGGGTCTGGAGATAGTAGACATAGGCTTGGGTGCGATCGCGCGCCTGCTGAATCTGCCGCTGCCGTTCTTCACGACTCACCCCGACCAGCACTCCAAATACATAGTCGTTGCCAAGATACTGGGCTTCGGTGTAGGGATGTTTGTGAATGCCCCAGTTGAGCACCGTCACATCGCCAATATTTACCCGCTTGTTGATGGGAGCATGGGGGCCACCCGCGCCAGCCTGCACCCGCACCAGCCGCCGATAGCGAAAGATGCCAAAATCGTCGAAAAACTGCCACTGCTGGCGACCGCCTCCCGTCCAGTGAATGCTGTTGAAGTCTTCGGGCTGCAACCAATGGACTTCTTTATATTTGGGCGGTTTGCCGATGTCGAACGTTTTCGCGGTGGGCGTTCTTTCTAGGATGACATCGAAGGTAATGGCCTGCTGGCATTCGGGATGGGCGACTTCGGGGAGGCGGTCTTCTCCGGTTTCGCTACGGGCTTCTTGTCCGACCCGCGACTCAATGGTGCCCAGTTCTAGCAAATCTCCTAAATCTGTGGCTTCAATCACGATAGACGCCTTGACGGTAAAGCTATGGCCTGTCTGGCGATCGCCAAACCTCACCCCAACCAGCCGTCGCCGCTCGCCCGGTGGTTCTTCAAACAGCACCTCGATCGGGTCGCTGAGGGGAATCAGCGTCAGCAGCCTACCATTCAGATAAGGGGCGATCGCCTCATTCAGCGCCGTCGCAGCCACAGGAGGCGTCGTGCAGAGCGGCCCCACCCAGCCCCCACCCGGATTGTCGATCACCTGCCCCTTCACGGGCTGAAGCTGTCGTTGGCGATCGCGAAACCGCTTTTGGCTGATGGAAACGCAGAAAGTTTCTCCCGCAACGGTGTCGGCAGTGGCGGGCGTGGTAAACAGCCGTCCATCATCGGAGGCTGAGAGTGCTTGAGCCGTAAACTGGCCGCCGATGACCTTCTGGGGCAGCACCCAGCACACTGGAACCCCAGCCCGAAGCGCGGCCAGGGCAGCACTATATGCCGCCGTCGAACCTCCCGCAATCAGCACGGGAACCGAGAGAACAGCGCCCTCTTCAGGATGGGTAAAGGCAGCATCGTCGAAAATGCCATTGTGCTGGCTGGGCATAGTGGTTGTATTGAGGATAAATAGCAGGAGTAGGAACATTGATTCCTTCCAAATCTTATCCAGGGAATTTAGAAGAGGTTTGCCTTAGATAAAAATCGAGATGTTTGCAGTGCAAGCAGGCTTATTGTAGGGGCGCTCAACTGATCGCCCCTACAGGCAACTCAAACCCTGACAACACGTCTGCACCAGACAACCCCGTGGGCATCGAAACCACCTCAACAGCGTGATCTGCGCGGTAAATCTCAACCTGCTGATCCTGCGGGTTAATCAGCCATCCCAACCGCAACCCGCTTGCCATATATTCAGCCATCTTGACGCGCAACTCCAATAATGGCTGGGGTTTGATGACTTCGTTAGAGATGAATGGCGATCGCAGTTCAATCACAAAGTCAGGGCAAAGGTGCGGAAGCGTAATAAATTAGCCAAGATATTCCTCCAGCAGCCTGTTCCAATCAATAACCGATATATCATCGCCAATAGATATGGCGATGATGCGACTAGGAGGCAGATTTTCCCTACTTTCAGTCCTCATAAGCTTATTGACCGCATCTTGTACGTTTGAAGCAAGATATCCACAGTCAGAGGTTAGATCAGCAAGACCAAAAGTTACAAACGATGAAAAATCCCAGCCATTTTTTGATACTTCAACGGTAGCAGTTTTTGGTTTTTCAGATTCTCCGCGTGACTCTTCAACTAGATACCCAAGCGACTTGGACGACCTAACAATAGGTGGAAGAATCCATCGTACGGAGTCAAATTGAGAATAAAAAAGAAAATAACCAATTTTGCTGTTAGACTGATTCAAGTTTTTGACTTGACGCAGCTCAATTCTAGCCTTGTTATTGTTATCAACTTTCTTTACCTGAAATCTTGCTGCTTTAATAAATTCTTGTCGATTTCCACAACTTGCCTGAACAATAAGACCGAAATCTGCTCCCGTTTTCTTTTCTTGGTTGTCTTTGGCAGTATCAGCATAATAGATTTTCATTCTTGAATTAGATGATTGGGCAGATTGATTAGACTGTACCCAGCTTGCTCCAAAATATTCAAGCTGTTCTACAATCTGGGATACAAAATGTCCTGTTAGTCTCTCTTCATGACTCCATAATGGAGTATATCGAAGCATAAATCGATGTTCTGCTTTCGCAAGTGCCCAAAAGAGAGACCAGTATAGATCTGGGTCAAACGCACTAGGTTTCGATAAGAAGAGTTCAAAAAGAGCCTTGTATCCGATATGAAAATCTTCTTGAAAATATTTTCGGTCATCTCTTGGCGAATGAATGATTGTTTTTTGACTTGATCGTGTAAATGGAAGATTTAATGATTCTATAGGCGCAATAGTACTTGACTCTAAAATCAAACTAACAGTCTCTTGAAATATAGAAGAATAGTGCTTAAACGACCCAAATCCGCTTCTTGTGCGAATCCAGTTCTTAGCTAATTGCTGAGCTTCTTCACACTGATTTTCCATTTCCATAATTTTCATGAGTTACGTAGTCATTTGAACTTTTGGATAAAGACGTTCTTTATTCATACGACTTCTATTTGGTTTTGAATAATTGCTATGTTAACTGTATTACAGAGCAAAGTTTTATTCAGCTTGGCCTATGCTAACCATCTACAGCGACGATCATCGCCTCCACCATGCCCGTGCTGAGCTGATCGACGGCAAAATGCAGCCCCCGTTTGAAATGCCCCGGCGAGCCGATATGGTGCTCGAAAAAGTCACCCAAGCCAACTTTGGGCATGTGATCTTGCCCGACTCTTTTGGCTTAGAACCGCTCCTGCGAGTTCACGACGCAGACTATATTGAATTCCTGCAAACCGCATGGGATCAGTGGGTCGCAGACCATGGTGACGAAGGTGACGCCCTGCCCCTCAACTGGCCTGCCCGCTTTTTTCGGCGCGATCGCATTCCCGAAGTTATCGATGGCAAGTTGGGCTATTATTCCTTTGACGCAGGCACTCCCATCACTCCCGGCACCTGGCGCGCCATCACCGCTGCGGCGCACATCGCCCTCACCGGACAGCGCCGCATTGCCCAGGGCGATCGCACAGCCTTTGCCCTTTGCCGACCACCGGGACACCACGCGGCTCAGGGCATGATGGGCGGCTACTGCTATCTGAATAATGCGGCGATCGCCGCCCAGGCGTTTCGAGATGCGGGAGCCCAGCGAGTCGCGGTCTTCGATGTAGACTATCACCACGGCAACGGCACCCAGTCGATTTTCTACGATCGCGCCGATGTTCTATTTCTCTCAATCCACGGTCACCCGATTCAAGAATATCCCTACTTTCTTGGCTACGAAGACGAGACGGGCACCGGAGCCGGGGAAGGCTTCAACCACAACTATCCTCTGCGGTGGGGCATTGGCTGGAAGGAGTACGAAGCAGCCCTCACGGCGGCGGTGAATCGGCTCAAAGACTATGCCCCCGATGCCCTGGTGATTTCCCTTGGCGTCGATACCTTCGAGGGCGACCCCATCTCCCAATTTCGCCTGACGGCAGACGATTTTCCAAAAATGGGGCGGGCGATCGCCCAGGCCAACACACCAACGCTGTTTGTGATGGAGGGCGGCTATGCGGTAGAGGAAATCGGCATCAATGCCGTAAGCGTACTGCGAGGGTTTGAAGAAGTCTGTTGAGGTGCTTTGGGCTCTATAACAGCTATTCTTGAAGACTACAACAGCTATCGCCGTGGGAAGGGTTTTTCTGCCTTTACCGTTGGCAGAGTTCGTCTCTTGCGCCTTCGCTCAATCAAGGCGTTGGGCTGTATGCGTAATCGGGGCTGGAGTTTGGGATCGGATGGAACTTTTTGCTGGCCAAAGATCAGCAATGGAATGCTGAGCAATCCAAGAACAATGGTGACGCCAGTCATGATCCATACGGCTAAGCGATTGGGCCGATAATCGCTCCGTTCGATTTGCCAAAAGACTTGGTTGTAGCGCCATGCGGCTAGGGCGATCGCCAATACTCCGACAATCACCAGGCACAGCCCTAACGATCGGGAGTTGAAAATCGGATGTAGAAGTTCTTCTTCTTGGTTGAGGGCGACATTTAACTGGCGCAAAAAGATGCCAAAGCGGGCGATCGCAAACCCAAACCCGATCAGCGCAATGGATGTACGCAGCCACGCCAAAAATGTACGCTCGTTGGCTTGGTGTTCTCGCTGGCGATCGGGTTTTGACGGTTGATTCATAGACATCAGGGTTGCCGTGCCTTGTGTTGGCTATCCTGATA
>JBARXP010000394.1:0-10516 GCA_049647405.1 Elainellaceae cyanobacterium
GTCAAGATCACTGGAGCACTGTGGAAACGGGAGAACGTGCCTCGAATCCTTCAACTTCGATGTGCCTATCTCAATAATGACCTGTGCCTGAGTATTTCTGCTTAGTTCCAAACTGGGATGCTCCCAATCACCGACATCCGTTAGGGGCTTATCTAGACTCATGGGGGGGTAAAATTTTGAGTTGCGTAAGCAAGAGCAAACTAGGGGCTTTTCACTAACTAACTAACTAAATCAATCGATTAACCGACCAGCCTCAAGATTTCGTCAAAAAGAAATTCGTGAGCTAAGTATTGAAGTCGTCGCTTTAGAGAATCTTGAGATAAGGGAATTTTCTCAATCAATTTGAGCACAGCCTGATCATCACATTCCAGTGCATATCGCCGCAGCTGATCGCTCCATTCGTCTGGCATCTCATTCAACACATCTGGAGTGAGCACTGGAGGCTCGGACTCATAGCCCAAAACCTCAGGACTTGCTTCATAAATAAACTCCAAGTTTAGATAGTGCTGCAAGAGATGCATCATTTTCTGAACTTGAAATGGTTTTGACAACACATCGTCACACCCTGCCTCTAGCATCTCTTTTCTATTTTCCTCGAATGCAGTTGCCGTCAGGGCAATAATCACGGTAGGAGGCAAATTAGAGAGCGCTTCTTCTGCTCGAATGCGGCGAGTTGCTGCGTAGTCATCTACCTTAGGCATCCGCATATCCATCCAAATGAGATCGGGAGACCACGTTTTCCATGCAGAAATCGCCATCTCGCCATTCACAGCCTCGCGCACATCAAAGCCCAAAGGCTCCAACAGTTGCTTGAGCAAGAACCGATTGATGGGGTTATCTTCGACCACGAGAATACGCGGAACGGACTGCCCCGACGCAATGCCGATGACTTTCTGAGAAAGCAGGCCACCAGAAGACGCAACCTGTTTCATTGCAACGGTTTGAGTAGGAATGGTGAACGAGAATTCACTCCCTTGACCCACATCGCTGCGAGCGACCAAGTTGCCGCCCATCAGCTGAACGTATTGTTGGCTAATCGGAAGCCCAAGCCCCGTCCCTTGTCCTAAATCTCGACCTGATTGAGTCTGTTGAAAGGCTTCAAACAGCAGGGAGAGTTCAGTTTCAGAAATGCCAACTCCAGTGTCTTTCACACTAAACGTCACATGAATCGAGCGTTCAGCCTGTTCTTGGTCGATAAAGAGTTGACTCTCTGCAATGTCTGAGTCAGCAGAGTCGCTTAGACTAACGATAACCGTGACGCCACCCGTTTTAGTGAATTTGATGCTGTTACCAATCAAGTTCAAAAGAACTTGGCGCAGCTTTTGTGCATCTCCACAGATGCATTGAGGAACCTCAGCATCTAACTGCAATTCCAGAGAGATGCCTTGATTCTGAGCCTTGAGTGAAAAGAGATCGAGCAGTTCTTGCAAGAGACCCTGAAGATTAAATCCTCCCAGTTGTAGCTCAGTCTGGCCCGCCTCAATTTTTGACATCTCTAAGATGTTGTTGATGAGACTGAGGAGATGTTCGCCGCTGGTGTTGATAATATCAACATAGCTTTGATGCTGTTTGGAGAGCGTGGGTTCATCAACCATTAGCTCAGTAAAGCCCAGAATGGCATTGAGGGGAGTTCGTAATTCATGGCTCATATTAGCCAAAAATTTACTCTTGGCACGATTGGCCTTGTCGGCTGCGTCTCTGGCTTGGCAAAGCTCTTGAGCTTGTTGTTGGGTACGCTGGAACAGTTCGGCCTGCTGAATTGCGACTCCGAGCTGTACTCCAATGCGTGACAACATAGAGCCTTCACCACTTTCCCAATGGCGTGGCCCAGAATTTTGATAGCAGGCGAGCAACCCCCACAATTGCTGACCAGACTGAATCGGAACGGTCATGTAAGCCCTAGCTTGCAGAGATGCAAGTAGATTTAGGTAGCAATCGTCAAATTCACGTTCAAAGATGTCGTCTACCGCAAGATAATCGATGCCTTGGCGATACATGCCTCCCTGAGTATCTTGCATGTAGGTGTCTCTTAGTTCGTCGCTTTTGGCGTCGCTTTTTGACGGAGCCAGCCGAACCGTGCATCGATCTTCACGGAGTAGATTAGCCTGCCAAGGCTGAGCTTCATCCGTTTCTTCATGCTCGTCTTGATGGAGAGGCCGCCATTGATGGCCGACAGACTCCGCTATCACACGACCACTCCAGTCAGGGTTAAAACGGTAGACAATGACGCGATCGCACTCCATCACCTGCCGCAGCTCCTGAGTTGTCGTGCGAAAAATAGTTTCTAGGTTTAGGCTCTGGCGCATATGCTGGAGCACTTGACTCGTGGCTTGCTCGCGGCGAGCCACCTTGGTCAGTTGAGTATTGGCTTGAGTCAGTTCTGTGGTTCGGGCTGCAACCCGCTGTTCCAACTCGATATAGGCATTGCGCAGTTCTGTCTCGGCCTGTTGGCGCTGCAACTCAGCCGCTGCCCGTGCCGCAAAGATAGTCATGATGGCTTCGGCTTCACTGGCGTCTTCTAACGGGCGATCGTGGGTAATACACAAACTCCCAATCGACTGCCCATTCTCATCAACCAGCGGAACTCCAAGATATGTCTCGGCTTGCCAAGCTTTGAGCAGTTCGACCTCAGGAAATCGGTCTTGCACCGAATCTGGATAATGCTTGGCCGTCCCTTCTTGAATGACCTGACCGCATAGCGACTTCTGCAAACGCATCTCAAAGTTTTCAGCAAGCGCTCCATCGGCCCACACCGACAAAGAACGAATAGTCTCTGAATTAACTCTATGGGTGACAAAAGCTTGCCGCACCTGGAGCGCTTCAGCGAGGTTTTGAACGAGGGCTGAGAAAAAGGCTTCTCCTGTCGCTGAAGCGGTTCCTTCAATCAGCCGTTGCAATATCTGTTGGGCTTTTTTTCGAGCTGCAATTTCTTGCTGAAGCTGGTGATTGAGGTGCTCTAGCTCTTGGGGCGATCGCAACGCGAGAAACTGGGGCATCCACTCCACAAACTTGATGGCTGTGAGGCAAGAGATGAACGCAGTGAAGGCACGTTCGACTCCTGCGACCCAGTAGTTGGGAAACCACAGCGTCCAGATGTCAAACAGATGCCCTAGCCCGCAAGATGCAATAAATGCTCCAAAGAGCAGAAACACTGTGGTGAAGGTAGTGTCTTGTCGCTTGCGGACAAAGTACACCAGCATGATGGGAATCGAGAAATAGGCGATCGCAATTAAAAGATCACTGGTAACGTGCAGCGTGACTAACGGCGTTTGCCAGAGATAACAGTGCCCATGAGGCATGTAATAGCTGTTAGAAAAACTAGGAACTTTGTTCCAGATATTCATTACTAATAAAGCTTCGGTGTAAAAAAAATCTGGCTCAGACTAAGAGAACAGGCACCAAAAAATGTACGGGTTTGAAACTAGAGGGTAAGAGTAAATTTATCTGATGGCAAGTTTATTGTCACGTCTCTCCATTATAGATTTCAGCTCAAAGAGAGCTAGATCAAAGCTTTCCATTCGCTTACTTTGAGTTTCAGAACACTCACAATTTCAAGGTCACACTAGCTGCATGAAGCAAGAAATCAAGGTAGGGGAAGCTTTATTAAGTAGCGTCAAGTACATTTCTCCTCAAAAGAGGTAGGCGTACTCAGTAACTCGGCTGAGATTAAACAGCATCAAGAAAGTACACAACTCTTAATATAAGCTGCGTCGCCTATCGTTGTCGAGTCAAGATCGAAACTTAAGATCGCAAGTTAGTAAAAAGCAGGCTACTTTCCATAACGTCTCGCACAAAAGTAAAAAATGTCGCTTTAAAAGCAGAAAACGAAGGTATTCTAGGCAGAAGTTCTGCTTGATTGTCAAAGCTCCGCGTTAAAGAGGCGTCGTGCTATGGCGGTCATGTTTTGGCATTCGCTCATGCAGAAAACGACAAATGAGAAGAGATTTTTTAGCGAGCAATAAACAAGTTTCTAACCTTACTTTGCAAAGCTAAAATCTCTGCATACACCGAGATATCTGAATGCTTTTATGGCTTATATGCTTTAACTGAGTGTTCAATCATTCAAGGTAGTTCTATCTAATATTAACTAGCAATAAGTTGCTTCAAGCTTGCACAACCAAGCTGTGTGTTCATTCTTGATTTTTCATGGCTGATTATCCATATTCCTCCGATCGACGACGACGGGGGGTTATTCTAAGTTTTCAAGGATGGCAGCGATTATGGGCAGCAGAACAGTACCATGCGCAGCAAAACAATAATGGCTACTCCTACACGTTAGAACAGCTCAGTTTCATCACAGGGCTGAGCATGAATACCTTGACCAAGGTGCGGCGACGCCAAAAACCTGTGGATGTCTCAACGGTGGAAACCTATTTTAGAGCGTTTAACCTCGTCCCTAATTCGGAAGATTACAAACAACCTGAAGCGACGAATGCAGGGTCAACCTCTCTTTTCACTCAAGAGAAACCGTTTACAGGGCCGCTGCCTTTTGAATCTCCCTTTTATGTCTATCGCCCAGAGATAGAGCAATCGTGTTTTCAAGAAATGATGAATCCTGGAATGCTGCTGCGGATTAAGGCTCCTCCTCGATATGGCAAGACTTCTCTGATCACGGTGCTGATGGAGTATGGAAAAAGTCAGGGGTTGCAGACGGCGATCGCCAACTTGAAGCTGATCGATCGCGCCTTCTTGCAGACTACAGATCAATTTTTGCGGTGGTTTTGTGCGGTGGTGGCTCGTTCTATCGGGTTACCGAACCAGCTAGAAGAACGCTGGGACGATGTATTTGGAGGCAGCTATAGTTGTACTGATTATTTTGAGAGTTATCTATTGGCTGCGGGCGATCGCCCTCTATTACTGATTATTGAAAGCGCCGACGAATTATTTTCTTACACCGATTTAGCGATTGATTTTTTTGGCATGTTGAGAGCTTGGTATGAGCAGGGTCGCTATGGCGCAGGTCATGAAACATGGCAGCGGCTTCGTCTCGTCATCACTCATTCGATGGAAGTCGGTTTGGCGTTTACGCCTCATCAGTCTCCCTTCAATGTCGGTCTATCTATTATGCTGCCGCCCTTTACGGTGATGCAGGTGCAAGATTTGGCCTCTCGCTATGGCCTGGAGCCATCCGCAACCTATGCAGAAGCTCTTAAACACTTGCTCGGAGGACACCCCTATCTCACCCAGATGAGTGTGTTTCACCTCAGCCAGTCACAACAATCTCTAGAAACTTTAGCCTCAGAAACTTTAGCCCTAGAAAATTTCGTGACTCATGCAACGGCATACGACAGCATTTTCAGTGTCCATCTTCGTCGTCAGGGAGAACGTTTGGAGGCTGACCCAGAATTGCGGAGTGCGATCGCCCAACTTCTGCAAGAATCTCAGGGTGCCAAACTACCGCCACGTCTCGCGTTTCGACTGCATGGGTTGGGATGGACACGGTTTCAAGATCAGCGATCGCTGATCAGTTGTGAGCTTTATCGGCAATATTTTGCCCGTGTATTGGAGGAGTAATGCACGCTCATTTTTCGAGGTCGCCCTATCAGCTCGGCGGCAGCTTGCCGCCCACAGCGCCAACATACGTCCAGCGCCAAGCCGATGAACTCCTCTTGCAAGCCCTGCTCGCAGGAAAATTTTGCTATGTGTTCACCTCGCGGCAAATGGGCAAGTCGAGCCTCCGAGTCAGAACAATGGAACGGCTCCGAAAAAAGGGAGTGTGCAGCCATTCGATTGACTTAACCAGCATTGGCAGTCAGCAAGTCACGGCAGAGCAGTGGTATGGGGCGATCGCCGCTCACATGACCAAGGGTTTCAATCTTTCCATCAGCATCGGGCAATGGTGGCGACACCACGCTCATCTGCCGCCCGTGGCACGGCTGGGAGAGCTGATTGAAACGGTGCTTCTTGCAGAAGTCAACGCCCCCATCGTCATTTGTATCGACGAAATCGATAGCATCCTCAGTCTCAAGTTTCCGACCGATGACTTTTTTGCCTTGATTCGCACTTGCTTTAATCGACGTGCCGATCAACCCGCCTATCAGCGACTGACCTTTGCGCTGTTTGGGGTCACAACCCCCAGCGAGCTGATTACAGAAAAAACGCGCACTCCGTTTAATATCGGGCAGGCGATCGCGCTGCGGGGCTTCACCCTCGAAGAAGCCTCGTCTCTCACCGTAGGACTTGCGCAATGTCTACCCAATCCCGATGCGGTGCTGCGACGGATTGTTTACTGGACAAACGGACACCCTTTTTTGACCCAAAAGCTCTGTTTCTTAGCGGCTGAAGCTGTGCAGTCTCAAGCCGTGCCGTGCCGTCCCGATTCCCTTGAGGCAAATTCTCTCAATGCAGATGCGTGGGTCGATGACCTCGTGACCAAACATATTCTCACAGACTGGGAATTGCAGGATGAACCTGAACACTTGCGCACTATTTGCGATCGCCTCTGGCATCAACCCCACCGCATGAGCCAAATTTTGGGTCTGTATCAACACATTCTTGACGATCAGCAGGGACAAGGCTCTCCCATTACCATTGACGAATCTCCGGCTCAGGTCGAACTGCGTCTGCTGGGATTGGTGGAGCAGCATCACGGTTATCTGCGCGTTCACAATCGCGTTTACCAAACTGTATTTAATGCCGACTGGGTTCGAGAACAGCTGACTTCTATTCGTCCTTATGCGCCCGCCCTCGATGCTTGGGTCGCGTCTAACTCCACCGATACGTCTCGGCTTCTGCGAGGCAATGCACTACAAGAAACTCTCGCCTGGTCGCAGCAACAGCAACTGAGCAACGTCGATCATCGGTTTATCGCAGCCAGTCAGACCATCGATCGCCAAGAATCATCCGCCAAGCTAGAAGCCGCACGGCTCCGAGAAGTCGAAGCTCGCCTCGCGATTGAACATCAACGCAACCGAGAGCAGCGTAAAAGTCTCCAGCGACAGCGGATGTTGCTGGTTGGAGTCACCCTCGCCATGATTGGAGCTGTGGGTTTGGGCATCGTCGCCTTGAGACAATCGCGGCGAGCCGTGTTGAGCGAGATTCAGGCACTCAGCCGTTCGTCAGAAGCGCTCTTTGCCTCTGGGCAAGAGTTTGACGGACTCCTGGAAGCGATTCGAGCCCAAGAGCGCATTCGACAGCAGAGATTTCTGTCCCCTCAAATTCAGACCGAAGCAGACGCGATTCTTGAGAAAATTTTGCTCAATATCCACCAGTTCAATCGGCTCCAGGGACACGAGGCCGCAGTGCTGACGGCAAGCTTCAGCCCCAATGGAGAACTGCTCGCCACCGCTGGCATCGACAACACCGTTAAGCTGTGGAACCAAGATGGGAAGTTATTAAACACCTTGACGGGGCATCAGGCGGCGGTTCGAGCGGTTCGGTTTAGTCCCGATGGCCAGGTACTGGCCTCAACAGGCGATGACGGTTCGGTTCGGGTCTGGACAAAAGACGGTCAGCTTTTACACACCCTTGTTGCCGAGGGCGACAATCTTTGGAGCCTTGCGTTTAGTCCTGATGGTCGTCAGATTGTGGCAGGTGGAGCAGCCCAACGCCTCTGGTTTTGGGATGCGAATGGGGAGTTGCAAAGAACAGTAGACCTCGGAGATCGAGGAATTAATATCAAAGCGATCGCCTACCATCCTTCGGGCGATCGCCTCGCGGTCACGGTAAATAACAACAGCATTGTCGTACTCACTCCCGACGGGCGGCGGCTGCGATCGCTCACAGGTCATCGAAGCCCAGTCTATGCCCTGGCCTTTAGCCCAGATGGAGAACTCTTAGTGTCTGGAGGGCTCGACAATCGCATCAACCTCTGGACGCAAGACGGTGAATTAATCCGCACGATTGATCATCACGACGGCAACGTAAAAGAACTGGTCTTCACACCTGACGGACGCCAGTTCATTTCGGCAAGCTGGGATAACTCTATTGCCGTATGGGATCGCCAGGGAAATCTTATCGAGCGCTTCACGGGGCATCAGGCCGCCGTCTGGGGAGTCGCCGTTAGCTCAGATGGTGCAACGATTGCCTCAACCGGGGCAGACAACGATGTACTCCTATGGCAAAGACAAAACCCATATCACGAACCCCTTAACGGTCTGAGCACACTTGCATTAGGGTTGGTCTATAGTCGAGATGGCAAGACATTGGCGATCGCGAGTACCCATCAACGCATCATATTTCTTTCAACGACTGATAATCGGATTCAGTTCGTCAATGCCCACGATGAATCTATCCTCAGCTTAACCGGGCATCCGACCCAGGATCTGTTGACCTCCACGGGCGAAGACAAAACCATTAAAACTTGGCAGTTTGATGGTGAGCTAATCGATACGTTCCGGGGTCATGAGGCAGTGGTTTTAGGAACCGCTTGGCATCCAGACGGAAGTCAGCTCATTTCCAGTGACACAGCAGGTAATCTGTTCATTTGGAATGCCCAAGGACAAATTCTTCGACGCTGGCAGGGGCATCAGGCTCCGGTTTGGGATGTGGCCTACAGTTCCGATGGCAAGCAAATTGTCTCTAGCAGCAATGATGGCACTCTGCGGCGATGGAGTCTGACCGGAGAGTTGCTCCAGACGCTGAATCATGGATCTGCCGTCTGGCGGATCGCTTATAGCCCCGATGGCAAATGGTTAGCCTCTGGCAGCGCTGACAAAACCGCGAAGCTGTGGCGACCAGACGGAACTCTTGTCAGCACATTACAGGGACATCAAGCTGCCGTGTGGCAAGTGGCGTTCAGCCCAGATTCGCGGCTCATTGCAACCGCCAGCATCGACGAAACCGTTAAGCTATGGGATCTAGAAGGCCATCTTTTGGCAACGCTGAAAGGGGGAGATGCCGGAGTTCGCAGTGTGGTCTTCAATCCTGATGGCACGGTGTTGAGCGCCATTGGCGACAATGGTCGGCTAATCCACTGGAATGTCCCGAATATTCTCCAGATGCAACTTTTAGAGGATGCGTGTGAATGGGCGGATAACTATCTCAAAACCAATGCCAATGAGGGCGATCGCCATCTTTGCAAAGGCAGTCAAATAGAGTAAGCTTCATCCATCGGTAAGACAACTTCATCAAGTTCAGCACAACTCCTGTAAATTTGCGGTAAAGCTTCCTCCTAAGCGAAGCGGAACCCTTGAGAAAATTCTTACGTTAGAAGCATAGCTCTCTAAGTTTTCGTGAGAACCTCATGAAATTTTTTAGCTCCTTCACTTTGCCCCCTTCAAGTGACTGAGCTGAGAGACTGCCGATTTGCATCTAGTCTCCGGGTAAACACGCATGTTTCTTCACATCCTGCCCAGTAGGCTGAAACTAGACACCAACTAGACACCACGAGATAAAGCAGAAGATAACGATTTTTTTGCTTTCCTTCTAATTATTTTCTAATTGTTTGTTGAATTTATCTTTGCTGGGTCTACTTAGACATCAGTCTTCGCCACGAGTTAGTTTTCGCCACGAGTTAGTTTTCGCTACGAGTTAGTTTTCGCCACGAGTTAGTTTTTGCCATGAATATGTCTGGCTCCCCCTCCTTTAATTTTCACCTCTCCAGTCTGTATCTATCTGACTGGGACTATCCGTCTCAGATGGATCGAGCAAGCCTCCCAACCGAAAACTGGCTGGGCGATCGCCCCACCCCCCAGTCCGATCGTCCCGATCAGAAAGAGGTTGATTTGCTCAATCAACCCGCAAGTGTCGAGACACCGCATCAAGACCAGGTGCTGGCTAAACAAAAGCACCAGTTGTTTCTGGCAGAGTTTTCAGATCCAGAAACGGCTGAGCTGGCGGGTGAGCTGTTTATCGATGCCATGTCTGTGCAAGACGCCTTGAAGATTGCTCAAGACTATGCCCTTCAGTGGGGCATTGCTATTTTCTCTCTCGTTGCTGCGACTGAAAAGCAAGTGCGGCTCCATCGCCTGCGGATGACCTCATAGGAAGGCGTAAGTTTTTGGGTCTTAATTTTTAGGTTTCGAGGCAAATCCCCAACTCAAAACTTAAAACTTAGAACTCTAAAAAGCTCAACACTCAGAACGAATTCAAGCTCACCTAGTCATCCCCAAAATGGTCAGTTTCAGACCTATTCCGACCTCAGAGCCAAGACGGGGTCGAGTTGACTCGCCTGTAGCGCCGGAAAGAAACTAGAGCCGATTCCGACGACCACTGCCGAACTGATGGCGATCGCCGCGATTTCAGCCTCAAACTCATAGGGCAACTCAAACTGTTGGGCTACGGTGCTGGCTAAGGCATGGACGGTGGCGATCGCCCCAACGCCTCCAATCATGCTGAGCAACACGGCTTCGAGAATAAACTGCACCATAATTTCCTGTTGAGTTGCCCCAATGGCTCGTCGCAGGCCAATTTCAGAGGTGCGTTCAGCCACCGATGCCACCATGATATTGGCAATGCCGACACCGCCAACCAGCAACGAAATCGCCCCCACGGCAGTCAAAGCCCGCGATGCGAGTCTCAGCGTCGCCTGCTGCTCTAAGATATCTTCGACATTGTTCCAGACCCAAAACTTTTG
>JBARXP010000395.1:0-6495 GCA_049647405.1 Elainellaceae cyanobacterium
CACTCCTATGTCATGACCAGAGTCGTACCTCATTTTCAAGAAGCTAACCGGATGAATCAGAATGGGTTACTGCCATTGGAGACATACGGTCAATGTTTAGACTATGTCGTGATTACCTGTGTAGATATCGTCTTTTTTCATCGAGATCAGCTGCTGATCGGAAAGCGGAAAACCTACCCAAAACGGGGTTGGTGGATCATCGGGGGCAGAATGTATGCTGGCGAATCGCCCCTAGAAGCTGTCGCGAGAAAAGCTGACCAAGAAGCCAATGTGCAGGTCGATCAATCTCGCTTTTTGTTTGTCAATGCCTATTCGACATGCTTTGCCACACGACAGCAAGAGCCTCAGCATCACGGGCTACACAGTGTCAATCTCACGTATACACTTACGCTTACCGATCAAGAAGCTGAGCAGTTGAGGCTAACCTCTTCTGAGTACGACGAATGGGCATGGGTGAGTTTAGAAGACTTGCGCCATCGCCTAGACTTAGCTGATTCTTTAGACCAGGCACTATGGGCGATCGCCTACGATACTTTTGAACGACGATCGTCTGTGGAGGCTGTTTTGCCTTGACCAATGGAATGAGCCACGGATAGGGAAAATCCGGGAGACTAAATCTGTTAGAGGCTCCCAATCATTCGGGGTTTGAGATTACTGGGTTTGTAGAGTGCCCTGCAATAACGGTGCGAACTAGACGAATCATTCATCTAATTCGCACCGTTACCTTTTGGAACCTTTTGGATCTGACTACGTTGCAGGCTTATCTTCAGACGCTTCAGCAGGAGTGGCGATCGCATCAGCCGAATCGGTTGTGCTTGATGCTTCAGGGGCAGGCTCTGCTGCTGGAGCTTCTACGGCAGCTTCAGCCACAGGCTCTTCGGCAGCAGCTTCCTCTACCACAGGCTCCTCTACCACAGCTTCTTCTACTATAGCTTCAGCCACAGGCTCTTCGGCAGCAGCTTCCTCTACTACAGCTTCAGCCACAGGCTCTTCGGCAGCAGCTTCCTCTACCAAAGCTTCTTCTACTACAGCTTCAGCCACAGGCTCTTCGGCAGCAGCTTCTTCTACCACAGGCTCCTCTACCACAGGTTCCTCTACTACAGGCTTGGCCTGCGATGGCCTGGGGCCACGCATAAGAGCAAGAGGCACGGCGGGTTTCCGATCTTCCTCTTTGCGACCTTTGCCGCGTCCTCCGCGTTTTCCTTGACTCTTTTCTCGACGATTATCAGACCGTTGAGAACCCTCCTCCTGTTGAGAACCCTCCTCAGACTTCTGGGCACGTTCAGACTTTTTGATAGGACGCTCAACCATCGTTTTCCACTCTTTTACGCCACAGGAATTCTAACCTGAATTAGAAGAACTCCAGAAGTATCAGTGAGTTTTTTTTGGTTGATCGTGCTGTATCGAATGCAACGAACCCTGAATCACTTGCAAAATAGCTCCAGAAATCTCATGAACACGATGACACGCAGCAGGTGCTGGTCTTGAATCGAGCACGGGACGTAAAATTACATGACAGCGACATTCATTGCAGACTCATTGCAGATTCATCCAAGTCTACTATTCTGATTTGGTCTGACAGGCATCTCGTGTTTTGGCGTTGTCAGTACAGGCAAATGTGCCTCTTCCGCTGAGTAATGGCTGCGAAAGCTATCTTTCCCCTGAAGAAATGGAAGCGATTTTGCAGCAATTGTCGCCTTTAGGTGCTAACGATAAGGCAGTCATAGATTTGGTCGCTGATTTGCAGACTTATACAAATGAGCTTAGACCTGTCACACCTTGCGATCGCTGAATTGAATTGAGAGGAGAAATCGGATATGGCTGACGGCATCGAATCGATTCGCAACCCAGTGGGCCGAGGAGCGTTGGGAGCATGGGTTGGCTTTTCTGCCGCTACAGTAGTGGCTGGAGCCGCCATTGGCTTTTTAGACAAAGAAGATAGCGCTTTTCAGACTGCGGGCTACATTGCTGGAGGCAGTGCGATCGCAGGAGCCATTATCGGAGCAGCTACTCCCCCAGCCGCAAAGTCTTCGACGACAAAATCGGCTCGCGCGAAAACGGTGACATCAAAAGATGGGTGGACTGACTGGCGAGATTTTGTGGTGGTGCGCAAGGTTAAAGAGAGCGCCGAAATTACTTCCTTCTACCTCAAGCCCAAAGATGGTCAAGCCATTCCTTCATTTAAACCGGGGCAGTTTCTCACCATCCGCCTCGATATTCCTGACCAGCCGCGTCCGGTGATTCGTACCTATTCGCTGTCTAACTATGTTGATCCGGTTGATCACTATCGCCTCTCGATCAAGCGAGAGCTTTCCCCTAAGGGGCTAGATGTTCCTCCTGGTCTGTCATCCAACTTTATGCACGATCAGATTGAAGAAGGTTCTGTCATTCCGGCCAAGCCGCCCAGCGGCAAGTTTGTGCTTGATCTCTCGCAGGCTCGTCCGGCTGTGCTCATCAGCAATGGCGTCGGGATTACGCCGATGATTAGCATGGCAAAAGCGGTGGCGCGACTCAACCCGAGTCGTCACATCTGGTTTTTGCATGGCTCTCGCAACGGCGACTTCCATGCTCTGCGAGATGACATGGCAGGGGTGAGTGACTCGTTCTCTAATCTGCACCTTTACTATCGCTACAGCCGTCCTCAACCAGAAGATGAAGGAGCCTACCACAGCACAGGCTATGTCGATGCAGAAATGCTGGAGCAGGTTATTATTCCTGAAATTCAGTCGTGTTATGGGTCAGCAGATGCAGACTACTTTTTGTGTGGGTCTCCTCCGTTTATGGATTCACTAAGAGAGGGTCTAGCGGCTTTGGGTGTACCCAAAAGTCAGGTCTTTTTTGAGTCTTTTTCAAAGCCAAAAGCGGCACCCAAGGCGGAGAAAGTTGCGGCTGACAAAAACGGAAGCAGTGCGGAAGTGACGTTTGCCCGCTCTGGGAAAACCGCAGTTTGGCATCCGGGCGACGGCACGCTGTTGGAGTTTGCCGAAGCCCAGGGACTCAGCCCCGACTATAGCTGTCGTCAGGGCGTTTGCCTCACCTGCATGTGCGCCATCGAAAACGGCGAAGTGGACTATGACGAAGACCCAGATGGAACGCCAGATGACGGATCGGTGTTGATTTGTGTGTCTAAACCCAAAACGCCGACCGTTGTTCTTGACGTGTGATGACCCTAATATGCCAGATATATGCCAGACAGGAACAAGAACCCCTTGAAATACGGTGTTGCACATTCGAAGAATGATTTGGGTAAGGGCATTGCAGTGCAATGCCCCTACAGCAGGTAATCCATAAGGTGAACATTTTCGCATCATTCCATGCCGTGCAACGCCTGAAATACTCTTGTCTGGCTCGATTTCAAACTCTGACCTAAAGGAATTGAAACCATGAACCGATTGATTGTCGCTAAGCTAATGGCGATCGCCCTGACCGCAACAGGGGCGATCGCCGCCTGTCAGTCTCAGCCCACTATTGAAGGGGCGTCTGAAGAATCGTCTGAAGGGGCGTCTGATGTGCCAGCAGAGACAACCGAAGTGCCTCAAGAATCGACGGAAACAGCCACCACTTCTGCATCCGTGCGGTCTGGAGCCTTTGTTCCGGGGGAACACAACACCACAGGCACGGCAGAACTGCGGGAAGTCGATGGCGAATTTGTGATTGCTTTTTCTGAAGACTTCCAAACCATTGAAAACGCTCCAGATCCGGTCATCGTGTTGCACAAGGCAGAAGATGTGATTGGCTCAACCGAACCGCCCGCCTACCCGCTTCAAGAAAGCGATTATGTGGAGATTGCGCCGTTGCAGTCGCCGTCTGGGGCTCAAGAATATCAGATTGCGGCTGAAATTGACCCGGCTGAATATGCTTCGGTAGTGGTTTGGTGTCGAGAGTTTAACGCCACCTTTGCTGCGGCTCCGCTGCAATAAGTTTAGAGTTATTCGTCGCTGTCACAGGGGCGATCGCGCAGCCGTTGCGGCCTTTGGCCGTGGCGGTATAGAGTGCGCGATCGCCCAGCAGCAAAGAAGGAACTGACCACCATTCCCTGAGCGGGCACTATACAGGCGCTTCAATATGTTGGCTAACGCTTAGTCAGGCTGTTGTATCAATGGTCGAGGCGATATAGCAATGCGCGGATAGGTTGGGACAGATATTTTTTGGGAAGCCGCGCAGTGCGCGGCTTCCCAAAAAATATTGGTTTTATATCAGCGCGTAGCGCTATATCAGGAGTTGACGTTGTGGGAACGATAAACAATTTCTACGATAAAGTCCAAAAAATCTAAAAAAGTGCATCGGGGGCGATCGCCCAGAGATATGAACTAGAGATATGAATCAGTGAACAGCGCAGACGGCTTGATTGTCTGGGGTTTTGATTGTCTCAGGTCTTCAATGTTTTCGATTTTGTGCCCTGTTCTACAACGATTTCCCCTGTTGACCCGTATCCTCTGTTGTCTCCCATGCTATCGATCCACTGCTCCGAAAACGCCAGACCGCCAGATTGCCCCGCGACTGTGGCGACCTGTCCTACACTACATACAGAAGAAATTCATACCAAAAAACCGACGACGCAGACCAGACGACATCGACGTGAGGGATTAAGACGAGTGGGCGATCGCACAACCGGATCGGCGTCACGATATTGGCAACTGATGCGGCTCGCGGCCAGTGGGCAAATGCGAATCGTGGAATGGCCTGAAGCCAAGACGTTCATTCAATGTCGCATTTATGGGGTTCAGTCTGGCTCTAGCGAACAAGACGATGCTTCAGAATTGACTTTGAAGCATCATGCCCTATCCGATCGCACCATTCAGAAACAAACCTGGGCTGTGGTGCAAACCCCCGATGATGGCGATCGCACGGCGGCATTGAGTAGTCTTCGCTGTTTTATTTCCTACAGCATTGTCCAGGTCTGTCGCCAACTGGTGGCTCAGTTTGGCGCAGAGCACGGGTTTTATCTGGCGGAGCTACTGCCTTATGTGCTCGACGATGGCGGCGAGTCTTGCCATCCGGATGAGTTAGAGCATCACTATCCGGCTTTGGCGATTCAGATTCTGCAATCGTTTGACCCGAGTCGAGCCAGCCTCAGTACCTGGGTCAGTCGGCGGGTCAAGCGCCACGCCGAACTCAACCGTTTTCTGCTCCAGCAGGGGGTCTATCTAGTCAGCGACTGGGCCATTCTCAATGACACAAATACGGCTCAGGTGCAGCGAATCTTGACAGAGTTTCATGCTCTTTCGTCTCGTGAAGTGGAACACAGCGTTGGCCTGCTTCAGAGCTATCACCAGGTCTATCGCGGCGATCGCCTCCAGCACCTCGCCAGCGAGGGCTTAGGACGGGGAAGTGCCTGTATGCCTCCGACTCGCGAGCAGCTCCAGCGCATGGTCGCGCTGCTCTTGAGGCAGGTCGAGTCAAGCGCTATCGACACGCCAGAACAGATGCTGTATGCCCTGCGTGAGCTGGCTGCGCTGCTGCGGCAATATCGAATTCATGTGCGAGGCGGGGGCTTGCCGACCGAATCGCTCGATCAGCCTGAGTCTTCTGCTAGAGCGGTGAGCAACCCTGAGTCGGAGAGCGAGAGCGACTCTAACGAATTTTTGACCCAGTTTCGGCAGCAGTTTATTGAAAGCCTGGATGAGTCGTTGGCACAAGTTGTGGGCGATCGCCTAGCGCTGCTGACCCGCCGCAAGAAGGGCGATCCCGACGGTTTTCTCAAGGCGCTGCATCTGTTTCACTATGAGGGCATGTCGATGTCAGACATTGCGGCTGCCCTCGGCCTCAACGCCCAATATCAGGTGACGCGCCTGCTAAAGCTGAAAGATTTTCGAGCCGATGTGCGACATCTGCTGCTGCTGCGGTTGGGCGATCGCCTCCGCACCCTGGCTGCATCATTCACCAGTCCTGACCAGATCCACGAGGCCGATGCCCAAATCGAAGCGGCTTTGGCCGAACGCATTGACGCCCTGATGACCACCGCTGAGGCGGAAGCGAGTACGGCACGCCCTTGCCCAATGACGAACCTTTTTGCCCAGCGACTCTGTCGCCACTTACAGACCCGGAGTAGAGAATCATGATGAGTTCTATTTCTTCCCCTAATTCTTTCGATGCGTTTGAGTCTGATGATGAGTTGCAATGGGATGTGCTGCCTGTAGACAGTGTGGCGCTTTCAACCGAGCAGGTGATGCGAGCGGCTCAGTTTGCCCAAGCGGTAACCCCTGAGCTAGAAAGCGATCGCCCGTGGCGCAGGTATCTGCTGTCTTTAGCGGTGTCAGGCTTAGCGACTTGGCTGGGCGATCGCGCCCCCGCACTGGGCGAGAATCTGAATCCCCTGCCTGATGGGGCGATGCTACAGCAGGGACTGCGCTCCAGCCCCAACGCCGATGTCATCACCTCCCTTCAGGTTGGAGAGTTTCGCGTCTGCCTGATCGCCATGGGCAGCCTCACCGACGACACGGTGACTCTCCCTGTTGCGGTGCTGCGCGAGGCCGACTCTGCCGCTCACTTTTA
>JBARXP010000396.1:0-3376 GCA_049647405.1 Elainellaceae cyanobacterium
GGTTCGACCGCGTCTCCAGTCTGGAATCGTTTTCAACTGTTCAATGAGGGCGTCTACTCCCATGACACTCACCGACTCACAACGCTTCTAGTTTGTATTCCTTCTGCTAAAGAATCAACCCTACCCCGACGGGGGGCACACACTCAAATAGCATCGTTTAAGTATGGTGGCTTATTTAACAGGAAGTTGCTTAACAGATTGACACTGGTGTATCGGTGACGAGATAAATCGAATAGTATGGTGACTTAGCCATTCGGAGTGAGGGGGCATCTCTAGGAGTGGCGATCGCCCACAAAGGCTGTAGTTTCGGAAATGCTGCGACAATGGCTTGTGTTTATCAGCATCTATCTTTTCCCAGCACTCTGTCTCTCAGCCGAAGCTTGGGAGCTGAGTCTCTGAATTTGACGCTCAACCAGCGTTGACTAGATAGCCCTTGAGCCGTGTTGATTTGCCACTGCCTTGATGACCGATAGTGCATTAAGTGCAATTGATTCACCCAATCTTTCGCTGACCCGATCTCGCTGACATTAGGTTGTTAAGATTTTTCTGGCATGACTGATCCGTCTGTTTCCGCAACAGTATCGACCGTTTCTCAATCAGAAGGTTCTCCATCAGATTCCATGACACCTCCTGCTGCAGCCCAATTGGCTAGACCTCAATCAGAGCCCCTAGACCAGCATTCAAACTCAACTTCACAGGCGGCTGATGCCCAAGCGCCTCATTCATCTTCATCCCCTGATAGCGACTCGCTAGAGCCACCCTCTCGGGTACACATTCGATTCAAAAGCGAAAAAGATCGCTTGCTGCTGCTGTTGCCTCCCGAAAATGACACCGTGACGACCCACTGGTCTGAGCTGTGGCAACAGCTCAAGCAACGCCTTCAGGGGGGCGATCGCTTCTGGCGTGCTAACACCGTCGTCCATTTGATGGCTCACGATCGATTGCTTGATGCCCGTCAGCTACAAGAAATCGCAGATGTGCTTTCTGATGCCAAGCTGCATTTAAAGCGGGTTTACACTAGCCGTCGCCAAACGGCAGTTGCGGCAGCTACAGCAGGGTACTCTGTGGAGCAGCATTCGCCTGTTCCTCATCTGAGAAAGTCTGGAGATACCTCTAAGTCTCCTCTTGCCGATCCGCTTTATGTGCAGATGACGGTGCGATCGGGGGTCGAAATTCGGCATCCTGGAACGGTGATCGTGTTGGGGGATGTCAACCCCGGTGGCGCTATCATTGCAGACGGTGATGTCATTATCTGGGGAGTGTTGCGGGGTGTGGCACAAGCTGGGGCTGCTGGCGATGCCAGCTGCTTGATCATGTCGTTGCGGATGGAACCCACCCAAATTCGCATCGGAGATGCGGTGGCGCGATCGCCCGAAACCCCACCTGTCGAGTTCTACCCTGAAGTGGCCTACGCCACTGATCAAGGTATTCGCATTACCAAAGCAAGTGATTTTCCCCGGATGCGTCTATCTCTCCAGGCTTAGGTCTGGAGAGGGCTATCTAGCTCTGAAGCCTGTCAACCACGCAAGACTGTAGCAAATTGAAAAAAACGCTGATATCGTTATGGCGTTAGTTGTCTACTATTTGATTCACTGCATTAACCTCTAAGCTGTCTACCCTATTTCTTTCATGAGTCGTGTCATTGTCGTTACATCGGGTAAAGGTGGAGTCGGTAAAACGACTTGCTCAGCCAATCTGGGAATGGCGCTGGCCCAGCGGGGGCACTCAGTTGCTGTAGTAGATGCTGATTTTGGTCTGAGAAACCTAGACTTGCTTCTAGGCTTAGAAAATCGCATTGTCTACACAGCTGTTGAGGTCATCTCTGGCGAATGTCGTCTAGATCAGGCGCTGGTGAAAGATAAGCGCCAGCCCAATTTAGTGTTGTTGCCCGCCGCTCAAAATCGCACTAAAGAAGCGGTCAGCCCTGAGCAAATGCGAGATTTACTCAATTCTCTGGCAGAAAAGTACGAGTTCGTGCTGATCGACTGCCCTGCGGGCATTGAGATGGGCTTTCAGAATGCGATCGCCGCAGCCACTGAGGCCATCATCGTCACCACACCCGAAATTTCTGCGGTTCGCGATGCTGACCGTGTGATTGGGTTGCTAGAGGCCAACGATGTCAAAAAAATGCATCTCATCGTCAATCGCCTAAGGGCTGAGATGGTGCAAGAAGACTTGATGATGTCTGTTAGCGATGTGCAGGAAATTCTTGCCATTCCTCTCTTGGGTGTGGTGCCCGACGACGAAAGAGTGATTATATCGACCAACCGGGGCGAACCTCTTGTGCTGTCAGAAACCCTGTCCCTGGCAGGCATCGCATTTAACAACATTGTGCAGCGGCTTGAAGGCGAAAGCGTTCCATTTTTAGATTTAACCGCAGCGCACGATGACTTGTTTTCACGTATTCGTCGAATGTTTCGAAACAACTCGAAGCGCTAGGCACTGAGATTCCAGACCTTGCCCTTACCAAAGCCGCATGATTATCGAACTGCTAGACCGCATTTTTCAGCGAAACCAGCCTGATACGAGTCGAGCTGAGGTCAAACGTCGTCTCCAGATTGTCTTGGCTCACGATCGGGCTGACCTGCCTCCAGCGATGGTTGAAAAAATGCGGCAAGAGATACTGGAAGTGGTTTCCCGATATGTTGAGATTGATTCTGAGCTATCAGAATTTACCTTAGAAAATGACCAGCGAGTCACCGCACTGATTGCCAGCTTGCCCATTCGCCGCGTCAAGGCCGAAATTCCAGCTCCCGAGCCAGCATCACAGCCAGAAGCATGATGGTTGAGCTTTAAGCGTTCTGTTGTCGGCAGCTTAAAATCGCTCGACATCTGGAAACTTCTGCTGAGCTTGAGCGTGAGCTGCTTCTCCACAGGTACGCGGTGTTGGAAAGATTTTCTCCGGATTGGCTAACCCCTTAGGATTAAACGCCGATCGCACCTTCAGCATCGTGTCGAGGTCGGCATCAGAGAACATCTCGGGCATATAGCAGCGTTTGTCTGCGCCAATGCCGTGCTCACCAGAGATGCTGCCTCCCACCTTGACGCAGAGCTTTAAGATATCGCCACCCAACTCTTCTACGGCTTCGAGCTGACCTGAAATGGCGTTGTTATAGAGAATCAGGGGATGCAAATTGCCGTCTCCGGCATGAAACACATTCGCCACGGCATAGCCATGCTTTTGGCTAAGCGCCGCAATTTCTTGCAGCACTTCAGGGAGTTTGGTTCGGGGAATGACGCCATCTTGGACATAGTAGTCAGGGCTGATTTTACCCATGGCCGCAAATGCTGCCTTGCGGCCTTTCCACAGCGTCAATCGCTCTTGGGGATCGCTGGCCGTGCGGGTACTGCGAGCGCCATTGTTGCGACAAATCTC
>JBARXP010000397.1:0-13150 GCA_049647405.1 Elainellaceae cyanobacterium
GCTCTGTGTTTTGAGTATGGGGCCGAAACCCCTGACCCACAATTTCTGCCGATACTCCGGTTAACCCTCGCACAATAGAGCTTTTTCCGGCCTGGGGCTTGCCGATTAACAATGCCTCTGTGGTCGGTAAGTTCTGACGAACCCTAGCCAAAATCTCTGCAATCTCGCTCTCGCTCACTTGAAACCATCGAGTAAACGGGTTGATTGGAAGCAGGGTTCCGACCCGAGATGTGGTGCTTTTCCAAGCACGAGAGGCCCAATTGCCTGACGAAGCTTTGGACGATTTTGAAGGCGATATCAATTCAGACGCAGAATCGGGCTGTTGCTCAGGCGAAATATTCTGGTCTTCTGTCATGGCTTCTCCAGTTCAACGGCTGGCTTAACGCCTTACTCAATCTGAAACTTAACTCAGTCTGAACATTACACATAAACCACAGGCCAACTCTGCAAAAGAGACGTGAAGACCTGAAGCATTCCCATTCTTGCAAACTTTTGATGATCCTTTGGTTTGATTTTGCTCAATTTCAGCGCGATTGTTGGGTACGAGTCGTTGTACTGAGAATTTAAGGGCAAGCTGGAAGTAATCTGCTGTACTTTTAGGGTCACTTCAAGATGAAGGCTCTCAATGCAGCACTTCTCATTATGGTTATGCCACAACACCCGCGAATAAATTGCGGGCTACAAATGATCAAGTCCCTGCGGGACTGATAGCCGACGGATCTTAGCCCCAACGGGGCTTTCACGGATTAGCCCGCAATTTTATTCGCGGGCGGGTCGGAAGCGTAGCCAGATGGCCAACTCGCCAAACTGAGAATTTCTGCTCTCAATGCAGTTGAGATTAGCACTTCTCAAATTAGCAATTCAGGATGAATGATGTAAGCAATTCAAGGATGTAAGCAATTCTCAGTATGGTTGTTGCCACAACGTCTTCGCCTGAAGTTCAAGCGACAAAACATCAAGGCTCTCGGGCACTGTTAAGCGATGAATCTTAGCCCCAGCGGGGCCTTCGCTGATTCGCTATGTGAGGGTTGCCGGAGTGATGTGAGCCATGTGAGCGATCGCACTCTTAATGGTTTTTTTAAGGACATGGCTCTGACTGCATTGTAGTTTTACGAAGATTCTGTAATCTCGCCAAAGATTGTAGGGGTAAGCAGGTAGAGACCAGAAAGAGTAATCACGTACCCCTTGCAACCTCTTCCAGTCGTAAACTATGGGAAATCAGTTCATGAAGGACGAGACTCCGGCAGGCAGAATGATTGCTCCGACCACTGATCCCCCAGAGGCAGCAGTGGCAGTGCTTCCCATAAACGAACTCCCAATACGACAAACCAAACGGGTCGTCACGATGGGAGGGCATCTTTTACATTCGGAACAGATGGCTGATTCTACAGCTTTACGTTCGAACGACAGCCCTAATTTATCGCCCCAAGGCTCTCCGACTAAGGGAGCCCCTCCTATCGGGATGCCATCAGCTTTGACGGGCAAAGACTTAAGGCAGAAAAACCTCCGTCTTGCTAACTTGAGGCGTTTAGATTTGAGGAAGTCGGATTTTCGTGATGCCGATTTATATAGTGCGAATCTGCAAGAAGCCGATCTCCGATACTCAAATTTTTCAAATGCTGAGATGCAAGAGGCAGATTTGAGCTTATCTAATCTATCTAACGCTCAACTGATCGGAACTCATCTCAACTTTGCTCTGCTTTACACTGCAAATCTCAGCAGTGCTAATTTGAACCAAGTCAGCATGACCCATGCTGATTTGAGAGAAGCTGATTTTCACGAAGCTAATTTGCAAAGAGCAAACTTGAGTGATTCAAACCTGAGTTATTCAGACTGTGGGCGCTGTGATTTGAGTTTTGCCAAGCTCATTCATGTCAATTTTCGAGAGGCTGTTCTTCGTCATGCGAAAGGGTGCGGCGTAAATCTTCGCTTAGCCAATCTGTTTCGGGTTGATTTAAGTAAAGCTGATTTAAGCGATGCTGACTTGATGGGAGCTAACCTGCAAAGTGCCTCTCTGTATGAAGCCTGTCTAGTCAATGCCCACCTAGTTGGGGCAAACCTGGTGCGAGCCAGTTTTTATAGTGCAGATCTGACCCAGGCTAATCTCAGTAAGGTCAATGCTGAAAGCACAACCTTTAGCCGTGCTATTTTAAAGCGCGCTACGTTGGTTTCGGCAAAGCTAAGAGCTGCAAACTTCTACAGTGTTGACATGTCTCAGGTCAACCTGCAGTACGCTGATCTCACTTCTGCAATTCTCTGCGACTCTAATTTGGAAGGAGCCGATCTGCGGAACACAATTTTGCAAGGCGTTAATCTGCGGGGTGCTAATCTCCGAGGGGCCGATCTCCGTAAGGCAGACTTAACTGATGTTAACCTTGCAGATGCCCATATTGAAGGTGCTAAATTTTCTCACTCGTCTTAACTGATCTATGGCGATCGCCATCAGCGTGAGTCAGTGAAATAGTTTGAGGAACAGTTAGGTTTCCTTTCACAAGAGCCTGAACATCACAGGCTCCGGCTATAGAAGAGAAATTAGATATAGTACATCTGATTAGATGCTTCGGTGAGTTCAAGCCGCTGCTCAAGAATATCGCACAGCGTATGCTGAGCTAAGACATCTTGTGCGGCTTGGTAAGACTCGTCCCAGATTTCATGAATCGCTAAACAGCCTGACTCAGACGTGCGATCGCTCTGAGTCGAGTCTTTCCCTTCGATGCAGTTTAGAACGTCGAGCAATGAGATCGTTTGGGGGCTACGAGTTAGCCGATATCCCCCGTTCATGCCTCGTTGACTTTGCACCAACCCACCTCGTTTTAGGGCTAGCAGCAACTGTTCGAGATAGCGTTCTGGGATGCTTTGTCGAGTGGCGATCTGCCGAATCTGTAGCGGCTGATGGCTCGTGTACACTGCCGCCAACTCAAGCAGAGCTAGCAGACAGTATTCGCACTTACAAGTCAGTTCCAAGACCATAGAATTTTGTGTGGTGCAGCCTTGCGAGAATGGAAGTTATGCAGCGGTAGTCAGAGCGCTAATATCAATCGCTTCGTTTACCTCAATGACTGCGGTCAGGCGAGCACCGGGATCATTCTTCAATCGGGTGACTGAGATTGACTTGCCGGGGTAGAGCTGAGTGGCGATCGCTTCTAGCTCAGGCTTGAGTGCGTTAAATGTCTCCTCGGTATTAGGCGCACCCAGGCGATCGTTAGAGATGTAATGAAATTTGCCGCCCTCTAGCTTCAGCTTGCCGCCAATACGAGAATCAGACTCCAGCAACGCTCCAAACTGAGCGGCTGATTTGACTAATCCCAGAAGCTTGTCTTGAGCGGTTGCCTCATCGCCCCGCTTACGCTGGGCGTAAAGTCCAAACTCTCCATTTTCTCGATCCATGGCGTAGTTGACCTCATGGGTCACAAGCATAACGCCGGGGCCATTAGGAACGTGACGATAGTCGGCGACATCGAGCATGACGTGATTCAGCCGCTGAAGGCGAATCCAATCCTGAAAGATATCAACTAAGTCAGCGTCTTTTACCTCAGCTTCTGGACGCGTAAAGAATTTAATGGCAAACCGTTCCAAATCCACACCGGACTCCTTGTATTTTTTGTAAGACTCTTTTGGCATATGTAGCGGCGATCGCAGGAGCAACTGATGCGGTTGCCCCTGCAATGTCATTAGAAAAGCTCAATCAAGGCTCAAATGCTAGTTCACACCAGCCATTTCTCGATCAACAAGCCAGCGGTTGAAACTAGTCGGGCTGTTGATGCCTGACTGCACCATGCGAGCATTGCAGTCGTGAGCGGCTTCGATGAAGAGACGAGACTCTTCGATTAGCTGCTTGGCTCGATCGAGGTCGGCAGGCTGCTCACGCTGCTCAAATGCATTGAACAGGTAGCTGGCAAACTTGCCCTTCGCAAACGGGTCAAAGAAAAGCTCCGTGTCGTAGAAATATTTACGGAACTCATCCACAATCACTTCAGGCTCATCAGAGATATCGATATTGCCGACTTTCAAAAGCCCCTGAGCTGCCTTGATCATGGCTTCTAGAGCTTTGTCAGCCGCCGCTTGCACGTTGCCATTGGTGGAATCTTCTTCCAAAAGCAACGTTGCATCGAAGTAAATACTTTCGGCTTTTGCAACACCAAAGTCAGTCAGGGTGACGACTTCACCCGCGCACTCACCAATGCCGATGTCGCCGATGGAATATTCACGAGAATCAGACCAGTCGCGATAGAAAGATTTATCGACGGTGTAAGACGGAACTTCTGTAAAGGGCTGCACGCGCTCTTTGATGTTTTTCTTCCCGACCCGGCGGACAAACTGGGAGAACTGCTCGCCCTGCTGCCGCTCGGTCATATACATGTCGATGAGAAACTCGACGACATCAGGAATGCGCTTGGAAGGAAGAACGCCGAGAGACTGACCATACTGAGCGGCGTTATTGTCCCACTCGCCTCCCAACACAAGGTGGAAGTGAGGAACCCGATGGCGCTCAATCAAACGGCTAGAGCCGTAGAAGCCAATTTCGGCAACGGTATGCTGACTGCATGAGTTGAAGCAGCCGCTGACTTTAATTCGCACATCCTTGAGCGATTCGTCATATTGCCAGCCTTTGATAGCGAGGCGATCGCGCAATTCACCCGCCAAGCCACGGGAGCTAGAGATGCCCAGCTTGCAAGTGTCGGTGCCGGGGCAAGCCGTAATATCAACAATGGTTTGCGCACCGGGAATATGCAGGTTGATCTCTTTTAGAGCCAGATACAGCGCAGGCAGATCGGCCTCATGAATCCACCGCAGCAGGATATTTTGCTCGACGGTGGTGCGCGTGTTGTCGTTGGTAAACGTGCGGGCTACATCAGCCAGGTCGCGCATTTGCTGAGCGGTCAAATCTCCCAAAGGCAGGGCGATCGTGACGCAAGCAAAGCCTTCTTGCCGCTGCTGGTAGATATTCGTAGATTTCCACTGTTCGAAGGCGGCGGCATCATCACCCAGATCAATGGTCTGACCTTTGCTGGCGGGTTCGGGCAGACCCGATTCTTCGTAGGAAGAAATATTGTTGAGCCATGCCGTCCACTCGGGATCATGCTCCAGTAGCGCTCGTTCTTCTTTGACCAAACGACGAAACTCGTCGATGCCAAGCTTTTGCAGCAAGAACTTGATGCGAGCCTTATTGCGGTTCTTTTTCTCGCCTAGACGCGCATAGACACGGGCGATCGCCTGCGACAAGGGCATCAGCTCTTCGGGCAATACAAATTCGTCGAATAGCTTAGCCAAGAAGGGAACAGCACCTAAGCCGCCACCCACATACATTTCAAAGCCTTCTTTTTCTTCGCCATCCACCACTTGCGTTTTCGCAATTAAGCCCAAATCGTGCATGGAGGTGAGGCCGCAGGGATGATTGCTGCAACCCGAGAAGGCGATTTTAAACTTACGGCCAAAGTCTTGAACGTCTCGGTGACCCAAAAAGTAGGTGGCCGTTTCATTGGCATAGCCTGTTACATCAAATGCCTCGTCACGGCACACTCCCGCAATGGGGCAGGCTGTAACGTTGCGCACAGAGTTGCCGCAGGCTTCACGAGTCGTAATCCCAACCGCTGCGAGACGACGGTGCATGTCGGGGGTATCGTCTAGAGAAATAAAGTGAAGCTGAATATCTTGGCGGGTTGTGATGTGGACGATGCAGTCTGAATATTCTTCTGCAATGTCAGCCAGCACTTCCATTTGCTCCGCTGTCATGCCACCGTAGGGCAGCTTGATGCGCTGCATTCCGGGGGCTTCCCACTTCGTCTCCGGCCCCTTGGTCAGCTCTTTGTTGGGGAATGGAATCTCTTTTGACTCAAACCCGTCATAGCGGTAGCCGTTGTCATAGCGCTGACCGTAAGCGCCTCGACGGAGACGCAGCTCAGCAAAAACCTTTTCGTCAAGCTTTCCCTGACGGCGCAACTCCATCTGGTTTTCAAATGTGTCAATTTCGTCTGCCCATGCGGACGGCATCTTGTCAGCTAAGGCGTGCTTCCAGGTCAAAGCATTTTCACCAGTCATTGGATCTCCTCGGAATTGTGCTGTGGCCAGATTTACTAGATATCAAAAAATTTCAAATAGGCTTCAAGCGTGAAGCTCAAACTCTAAGAACCTCAATCTCCTGAAAGCTCTGAGTTGATAAAGCCTAACGTAAACTTTTGAAGGGGGGCAAGCGATACATATACTGCAACGGATCTACTAGCTTTACATAAAGACGAGTAAGTCGATCGGAATTTAGATGTTTTTTTACAATTTCTCCATGAGAACTCAGGAGAATGCTGCCTGGGCGGGCTTTGGCTTGCCGTTTGGCTGGGCTCACGCCGAAGCCTGGGCGTAGCCAACACCGCCAAAGCCCATTTTGTCCCGTAAACGGTAGGAACAGAATGGGCTTCATGCTTTATTCAGAATTGACGCAGAATGACCCTCATCACCGACTGAAATCCACGAAAACTAAATTCACGATCAGTTGTCGTGGATTTAGTTTTCGTGGATTTTGTGAATTTGTGGACTTAGCAAATTGAGCGGCTCGATTCAGCGCGCCGAGCGTCGAACTTGAGCTAAATGTCACTGAAATAAGCTATTGCTGATCGCTAGAAGCCTTGATCTGCTGTAGGGTGGGCAGTGCCCACCAGCCTTAATTCAGTGCTCTCAATCGACCTACGCATTTAAAATCTTGGGAACCTTGAAAAATTCCCCATCTCGATCAGGCGCAGAGTCTAAAATGGCTTCACGATTTTCCCAAGCTTCGAGGGTGTCGGTGCGGGTCACGTTGCTCACGTCGATCGCCCGTGCAGTTGGGGCTACGTTACTGGTATCTAACTCATTGAGCTGCTCAAAGTAGTCCAAAATGCTGTCGAGCTGAGAAGTGAAGCGCTCTTCCTCGTCTGGAGTGAGGCTGAGTCGAGCGAGTTGAGCAACTTTTCGGACTTGTTCGCGATCAAGCATGGATGAAAGTAAGAGGTTATGAGACAAACAATGACATTCAGGATATCAACATTAAGAATGTCAACACCAAGAATATCCATATTAAAGATAGCAGCAGAACTGGAAGGAGACCTTGGCCAGCTCTCTAGCTGCTCAAAGTCTCCCCATTTTCTCCCAGGCCAGATCTAAAAGAACACATCGACTTGAGAGCGGCCTGTGGTTTTCAGCCAGTTTTGGGCTTCGATATAGTTGTTAGGTGCAAGACGAATGGCTCGCTCCCAAAATTCTGCGGCTTCATCGAAGTGAGCCTCTGCTTCTTCTACGTTGCCTTTGTCTTTTGTGCGCTCGCCTAAATAGTGGTGAATGACAGCGATGTTGTTGAGCGCCTGCGGCATCCGAGGATTGAGTTCGATCGCCTCATGATATTTACTCAGAGCCAGATCGTGCTCGCCATTGCTGGTATGGATCAATCCCATGTTGTAGAGAATGTAGCTGCGATCGTAGGGATCTTCCTCTAAGGTGAGGGCTTCTGCGTAGTTATCCATCGCTTCGGCATACTCACCATCTGAGTGAGCCGACATGCCATCGCGATAATAGGCAAATGCTTCTTTGGACGCTTGATCGGTTGGCAGTAGCTTTAGAATCAAATCTGCCATGACGGTAAACGATTTATCGATGAAGTTATCGTTACGCTGAGTTCTAGGCATAGATATATGGGCTTGGGATTATCGTGGTGACTTGCTGGTTTTCAGCGTAGCAGGTTCCTCTAGAGTTCGTTGCGATATGTAGCTAATTGTTGTGAAACTTGCGATAAACCATGCTGACGAAGAGATGCGCGATCGCCTTGCCTGAGCGTAGTCCGTATCGCCACCCAATCCTGTGTTTTGCCCTTAAAGATTTCGAATTTGCATCTGCTCGGCCTGTAGAACTGAGTAAATCTCACAGATAAATCACACCTTTTCTTTTATTTGCGAGGTAGCGCCCATGGGGGAATCTGCTATCTCTCTCACGAAAGCAATCGCACGAGTAAGATAGAGAGTGCTACGGAGTGGGTCATGACACATCCGAAGGAATTGGATTGATCTGGACAAAGACGAGATCGACCCGTTTTCTACTCAGGGCTAATGCGGGTGTAAGTGAGACTCTGGGGCAGTTTCAACGTTGAGGATAGATTAGGAGAAATGGCATGAGTCAGGCATTGCTGAAGTTTTCTTCAGAAGATTGTGGAATTTGTCACAAGATGTCGTTTTATGACGCAAAGGTGGCCGCAGAGTTGGGCCTAGAATTTGTTGACATCAAAATGCAGGACACCAATACCTATCGCAAATATCGCAAGGTGTTGCTAGCTCAATATCCTGATAAAGCTGAGATGGGTTGGCCGACCTATATTTTGTGTGAGTCGCCAGAAGCAGAATTTCAGATTTTGGGTGAAGTCAAAGGCGGGCATCCTAAAGGTGAGTTTCGCTCGCGGCTGCAAGGGCTGCTGAATGTTGCCGCCGCAGAGTAACCGATAGGCGCAGAGCACCCGATAGGATAGAGATAGGCGATCGCCCATTGTGTCTGCCGACTGACGAGTGTTTCATCTCAATGAATGGCACGATGGCACATTGCCTTACCAAGGTTAAAGGTTGAGTTTTATGCCGATTCTACGCTTGCTATTGCCGCTGGCGATTGTGGTCGGGCTGGTGATATTTACCGTGAGTAACGGCACTCCTGTTGTGCCGCTGAAGCTCTTGGGAACACCGACTCCGCCCTTGCCGTTGGCGGCTTGGGTGCTGGGGGCGATCGCCGCTGGCGCAGGCACGACTTTAGCGATCACGACCTTGGCTCAGGTTCCGGCTGGTGCTTCCCGCCCTCTTCGCAGTCGGAGCTATGGTGAGCGCCCCCCTTATCGTCCGGCAAATGCTCAGCGATTGGATGATGACGACGATGACTGGCAGATCGAAGAACTCGGGGATGACCCGTCTCCCCGCGATTCGCCTCCTGGAATGCGATCGCCTGCTATGGGCGACAGAAGGGTGTCTCAACCCATTGACGATCAAATCTTTGATGAAGAAGAGTATGAAGACGATCGCGATAGAGATGAATATATAGAAGAGGAACAGCTAGAAAGCGATCGCCCCCGTGCCGAGCGTTCCCTGTTTAGATTTCCGTTTGGTTCTCCGAAAGAACCTGTGCCATCAGAAGTTCGTCCGGTTTGGTCTGACGACTTGGGCCAGTCTCGACGCCAACCGACGCGGCGATCGCCCCTCGAAGACTGGGATGCATTTAGCACGCCTCGTCAGTCGTGGGAAGATTGGCAGCCGCAGCGAGGAGCAGACGAAGAAGAGAGCCGAAATCGAGGGAAACGCCAAGTCCGTGATGGAGAAGAGCCGCCCGTGGGATCGCCCGCACGAGAGGCGAGGCGTCAAGAGTTTGAACCAGAGCCTAACGAACGCCGAAATCGTGGTGATGAAACGGTTTTACAAGATTGGGGCAGGGGGTTTCCATCTGATTGGCAAGAATACGAACGTCGAGCGGCATACGATCCCGACGAGGACAGAGACCAAAATGCTGATGCCTATCAAGATGACGAGGAGTATGTAGAGTCTGACCCGGTGGGCGATCGCTCAAGGGACGATGAGGGCGATCGCTACGATGATGATGAATATGAAGATGCCTATGATCGTTATGTGCCTGTCGATGTAGTCGATGGCTATGCACCGGGAGATTCGCCCAGAGAATATCCCCGTGACTATCCCAGAGAGTCCCTCAGAGACTATTCCAGAGACTATGCCGATGAAGATTACGCGCCGGATGATGACTTCCGAGAAGACGATCAGCGAGACGCTGAGCCTCGTGACGTTTATCCTCATAACGTTTATCCCCGCCATGGCGATTCAGCAGAAGACTATTCTAGAGAAGAGGTTGCCGCGTCAGATTACGATCGTGGCTACGATCGGGAGTATGAAGAACCTTATGAGACATCGGCCTATGAGACATCGGCCTATGAGACTTACGAGCCGCCCTATGCTGATGCCTCAGGAGACGTTCCTTATGAGCCGCCCTATCGCGAAAGCGATGCCGATGGCGATCGCGCCACTGATATAGAGAGCGAAGATGGCGGCACCTATGTAGACTATGTGCGCTACAACGAAGACGACGATTATTACGACGACTTTGAAGCCTACAGCAGCCCTGATCAGAAGCCATCAGAACGGCGATCGCGCCCATCCTCTGACGACATTGATGGCGATACAGCTCAAGCATCGTCGCCAAATGTTTCTGATAATGTTTCTGACTCAACCGATGAGTCCTCCGATGAGTCGCTGCTTGACTTAGACGACCTAGAAAACTGGGATGACTTTGAAGAGTCTGGTTCAACAACTGAGCCTCTGTCTCGCGATCATTCTTCGGACTCTCAAGAATCGGAATCTCAAAGCTCTAAACCTCAAGGCTCCGAACCTCAAGCATCAGAGTCCCAAAAATCAGAATCGCCCCGCCGCATTGTCGAAGTGCCACAAAAACCCCAAACGATGACTCGTCAGGGTACGATTTATTCTTACAGCTATCGCAATCCCGAAGGGTCTGGAGTCGGTCAATCGGAATCAGTGTTTGAAGCCAAAGCGGCGAATGATTCTTTGGATGAAGGGTCTGAGGCAGAGACGCCAAAGACGAATCTGGAGACAGATAAAGGCGAAGATTAAGACTGGCGATCGCCTTACTGTTTTGGGTTCTGCGTATGGACTTCTGCCGTGAGTCGTTCGTTCTCACTTTCGGTTGCATCGCTGTTTTTCAAAAAGATGAAAACCGACATCTGTTGTTCACGTCAACTCGTTTGATGCACCCATGTATTCCGTTGTCACGTTTTACAAATTTGTCAGTCTCGATCGCTTGCCTGATCGGCAACAGGTGTTGCAGGAGCTATGTCAAGCGCACCAAATCAAAGGCACTATTCTTCTGGCAAACGAAGGCATCAACGCGACCCTAGCCGGATTGCCCGATGGTCTCAACACGGTTTTAGAGCACATTCAGGCCGATGCCTCTTTGGCAGATTTACAGCTAAAATATTCCACTGCTGCTGAACCTCCCTTTCATCGAATGAAGGTGAAGCTCAAGCCAGAGCTGATTCCCCTTGGGATGCCGGAGATTGATCCGAGTCAGCGAGTCGGAACTTATGTGTCGCCTGAGCAGTGGAATGAGCTGCTCACCGACCCGGATGTGGTTTTGATCGACACCCGCAATGACTATGAAGTGGCGATCGGTACGTTTAAGGGCGCACACAATCCTAATCTCCAGCATTTTCGGCAGTTTCCAGACTATGCTCGTCAGCACCTCGACTCTCATCAGCATAAAAAAATCGCGATGTTTTGCACGGGGGGGATTCGCTGTGAGAAGGCGTCGGCTTTGCTGTTAGAGCAAGGGTTTTCTGAGGTTTATCATCTTCAGGGCGGTATTCTTAGCTATTTGGAAACGGTGCCGCCAGAAGCCAGCACCTGGGAAGGGGAGTGCTTTGTGTTTGATGAGCGGGTTTCGGTGAGGCAGGGGCTTCAGCCAGGAACCTATGATCTATGCTATGCCTGCGGTCATCCGATTTCTCAGGAGGATAAGACTTCGGAGACTTATGAGCCGGGGGTGTCTTGTCCTCACTGTATTGAGTCAGTTGGGTGAGAGAGAACCAGAAAACTTGGGGGCGATCGCCACCTTGTAATCTGTGGCCTTTGAGCGTGACGTTGTAGGGTGAGCCATTGAAGATAAGCGCATCTTCGTTAATGTCTGCGGCAAAAATTACTTAAGCAGTAACTTGGAGAGGCTTTTTGGGGCACGATAATGCTGGAATAACGGCTGAGTTGGGGTTCACTGCCTTCGTTTTTCTTGGAGGCTCCTCTATGTATACGGGCATCACTTCGAGTGTAATTGGTCTTTCAGGTCTGTTTGAAGCAATTATTTATGAAGTCTCTGCTGAGCAGAGGCGGCAGCATGAGCTAAAACTGAAGGAATTGTCGATTATTGAAAACTCTGGTCTGAGAGATGAGTTTGTGGCTCAACTGCTCCTCGACCGGATTTTGGCTCCCAGTGAACGCGCTCAGCACGATATCCAAAACGCTGCGAAACACGCCCAGTGGCTTGCAGAAATCGTCAATTACTATTTCCACGATCACGGATTGACTGAAGAACAGGGGCATGAACTTGCGGCTCAGTTTCGGCAAATGGCGATCGCCATCACTCAATCAGAATCGCTCCACGACTTAAAACAGGTGTATGCAGCGGTGTCTCTTTTCTCTGATCAAATTTCGGGCTTCAAGCATAAAGAACGGAAATATCGGCTCGAACATACGATGCGTCACGGTATTCTCAACCGCATCAATACCTGCATTGCCACCGAAAAGAATTTTCAGCGTCGAACAGCGTTAATGGCTGCAACTCAGCCCAAGAAAATAAAGTGATGACGCGAGTTAACGGCGAGTCAGGGCTTTGATCTGGTGGTTGCCACTAGTTGCAACGATAGGCCAGATTTATGACCAGATTTACCGACACTCACTCGTTAATGGCTGGGGCAACGCCTTAGTAAATCGCTGAAACAGAGAAGGATCGTCGAGGTTCTGAGATGCCATCAGCGATCGCCGATCTCGCTTACCCCAGAGTTCAACCTCCTCTGCCAAGAATTTGATGTTGAGTGCTGTCTAATCGTGGTGCGGCAAGGGCGATACGGGCTACGCCCAGGCAAACCAACTCCCCCTATTGATTTTGGATTCTAGATTTTGGATTTTGGATGGCAGGCTGAGGTGGCGATCGCCCTATCAGCCTGCCTGGGCGATACGGGCTATGCCCAGGCAGGCCGAGGCTATGAGAACCCTGAGTTTACTCAATCCATACCGTTTTGGTGAGAATGCACATTACCTCACCGGGACGCTCTGTGGGCATGGGTCGGCTCCACTCGTTGGGTTCGGCGTAGCCTCGATGATGCAGGCTCTTGATCACGATCTGGACGGCTTTGGGTGAACCGTAGAGTAGGTGACGCACGGGTTCGTTGTGCGGATTGGGGTTTGGGTTGCTGGAAAAATCAGCACCCGAAGCGGTGGACGCAGACGCGCCCGATTGAAACGGTTGACACATGGTGGTTCTGGTTCCTTTTTGGAATAAACAACAGAAGGAAACCAGAACTCAGTCGCCTGACTACCCCGCAAATGTGTGTGCAATTCGAGGCAGCCACGGTTTACCATGAACC
>JBARXP010000398.1:0-11952 GCA_049647405.1 Elainellaceae cyanobacterium
GGGGCGGGCCCTGCCCGCCCCACCTCTCACAAATTATTTAGGATCGCTATATACCAATTCAGCTCCATGACAGGGAGCGATGGCAGCTTGATTGAGATTTGTAAAAGAATACTCGCTAAGATGTAGAGAAATGTTGCCTTTGCCCAGGGATAGACTGCACAAACTTGGTAAACTCAATCTCGGAATGAATGAAGTGTGTTTCAAGTCTTTAAAATTTGAAGCGATTTTATTAATTTTTTCATTTGATATCTCATGTGAGTCGCAGTATTTTCGGCAATGTTGAGACTCGGGTAATCGGTTTGGGGTTTATGCCACAGCCTCTCGATTAAACGGCTCAGATTCACCATTGCAGCCAATAGTTTGAAAATCTGAGAAAGTCACATTGATATCAGTGCAGGCTTGTTTGGCGAATGTTTTAGCATAGCTTTTGGGAGGAAAAATGAATATTGCCGTTGTAGGTCTGAGTCATAAAACAGCGCCAGTCGAAATACGAGAAAAACTGAGTATTCCAGAGACTCAAATTGATGAGGCGATCGCCAAACTCACGAGCTATCCGCATATTGAAGAAGTTGCGATTCTCAGTACGTGTAATCGGCTTGAGCTTTACGCTGTCACCACAGAGACAGAGCACGGCATCCGAGAAATTAGCCAGTTTTTAGCCGATCAGGGTCGCGTCGTGCTGCAAGATTTGCGTCCCTATCTATTTACCTTGCTCCATCATGATGCCGTCATGCATCTCATGCGAGTGTCGGCAGGGTTAGACAGCCTCGTGTTGGGTGAGGGTCAAATTCTCTCTCAGGTGAAGCAAACCCACAAGCTCGGCCAACAACACAATGGCATCAGTCGCACCCTCAATCGCCTGTTTAAACAGGCCATCACCGCAGGCAAACGAGTGCGAACCGAAACCAGCATTGGCACAGGAGCTGTATCGATTAGCTCTGCCGCAGTAGAGCTTGCCCAAATGAAGGTCGATACCCTAGAAAACCGCCGGGTCTCGATTTTAGGAGCAGGCAAAATGGCGCGCCTCTTGGTGCAACATCTGTTGTCGAAAGGTGCAAACGACATTACCATCGTCAACCGCTCTATGCGCGGAGCCGAAAACCTAGCCAAGCAGTTTGAAAATGCTGACCTCAAGCTTCATACTCTGGATGAGATGATGCCCGTGGTAGCCAACTCAGACATGGTGTTTACCAGCACATCAGCAACGGAGCCGCTGCTGACTCGCGCAAAGCTAGAGCCCGTGCTGCTGTCTCATCAGTCTCTCATGCTGTTTGACATCTCAGTGCCGCGTAACATTCACTCTGATGTCAATGAACTAGACAGAGTGCAGGCATTTAACGTCGATGATTTGAAAGCGGTTGTGGCGCAAAACCAAGAGAGCCGTCGTCGCATGGCTCAAGAGGCCGAAACTCTCCTTGAAGAAGAGGTTGAAGCGTTTGAAGTGTGGTGGCGATCGCTCGAAACTGTTTCTACCATCAGCAGCCTTCGCACCAAGGTCGAAACAATTCGTGAGCAAGAGCTAGAGAAAGCCCTGTCGCGGTTGGGCTCAGAGTTTGCTGAAAAGCACCAAGAAATTATCGAAGCTCTGACTCGTGGCATTGTCAACAAAATTCTCCACGATCCGATGGTGCAGTTGCGGGCACAGCAAGATATCGAAGCCCGTCGCCACGCCATGCAGACGCTACACACTCTGTTTAATCTAGAGTCTTCTAACAAAAAATATAGCTAATCCAACATTCTGTGTGTCTAGCACAGCATCCTGTTTGTCTAGCACAGCATCCTGTGTGTCCAACATCCTGTTGACATGCACCTACCTGTAGGGACGTTCAGATGAACGCCCCTACAGGTAAAAATTTAAGGCCAGTCTCCCAAGCAAAAATTTCGACAAGTCGTAACTGGCGAATCGTCTCGATGGTGCATCGGACAGTCGTGTTGGGCACAGATGCGGCAGTCTGCTCGGCTGGGGATGACTAAATCAGAGGCTGAGTAGAGGCTAACCCCTTGATGCATGAAACCTCTTGCTTCTAGCTCAGACAGGCGATCGCCAATCAAAATTGCCTGCTCAATACCTAGCAACGTCCGCCCGTGGTTGATAGCGCTGAGCACTGCGCTGAAGTTTTGGTTGCGTTTCTGAATCGCAACGATCACCTTCTGACTGCGGCTCTTAAAGCAAGACGGTTTTTCTTGACTAAAAAAGTCTCGATATTGCAGCGTGAAGCTACCATCGGCATATCGCCTCGTTCGCATAACGCGATGAAATGGGCGTGAAAAATTGCCGTCATCGTCTAGGGCATACCACCATGACTTGTGCCATGCATCGTAAGGCAAGTGCAGAATGGTTTGGATATGGCCCCGATCAAATCCAACTTGAGCTAAGAGGCTAATCGCCTGGACTGTGGTTGCATGATGGGCAAAGGTTTGTAAGTCTGTGCGGCACTGGGTCAGACGTGTCAGCTCTCGCTGACGTTCGGCTGCTGATTTGTCGCTGAGGCCCATCCCTTCCTCAATCTCGGCCTCAGATTCGGCCAGCACACAGCAAATATCTTCATAGTCCAGCACTGCATCCAGCGTTAGCTGAGCATCAACCCGCACACCGATAGTTGAGCGAACTGAGCCTACCCGATGAGCCTCGGCAATCGGAGGCGTGCTGCTTGCCAAGAGCGATCGCAGCAGAGTTTCGTCTGCAATGGCTAATGCTAAATGTATCTGGTCTGCCGGATTAGTCTCTGGCGAGTGATCAGACTGACGACTGCGATCGCCAATGAACGAAATAACAGATGTATCTTTTCTGGCTCGGTCATACATGGTGCGATCGCCCCACGAGGATAAAACAGTGGCAACGTAGCCGTGGCAGAATCCTGAACGATTTATATTAGAAAATTTTATCGATGTTATTAGTGTTTCCTATTTTGCAGTTGAAATTTTAAGATGGGGCGCTTCCTCGCATTGTCTTAAGACTTCCTCGCATTGTCTTAAGACCCGTGTTAACTCCTGTCTTGTTGTGAGACAAAACTTCATATCTGATTGAAACAAGTCAAGCTGTTGAGAGCAGACGTTCCGGCACACCCCTGCGATAGGTCTGCAACATCAGACGTGACGTGGGCAGAAGACAAGTTCTGCATAGGGAGCAATTGTGCGATCGCCTTGGGACGTTTAGGATTAAGGGTCTGTCCAGCAATTCTCAGTGCCACAACGCCCGCGACTGAAGTGCGGGCTACAAAACATAAAGTCCCTGCGGGACTTCCAAGCGATAGGTCTCAGCCCCAGGTGGGCTTTCGCCGATTCGCCATATTGAGAATTGCTGGAGTCTGTCTATGTGAATTTTGGTCTGTTGCGACTTGTGCTATGAACGAACCTGTCCCTAAACGATTGCTATGCCTCAGCAATGGTCACGGAGAAGATGCGATCGCCCTGTCTATTCTCTCGGCACTAAGGCAGCTTCCCGATGCCCCTGAACTGTATGCTCTTCCTTTAGTAGGGGAGGGAAAAGCGTTCCAGAATAGCTCCATTCCCATCCTCGGACGTACCCAAAAGATGCCGTCTGGGGGGTTTATCTATATGGATGGGCGACAGTTGATGCGTGATGTAAAGGGAGGGCTAGTGCAGCTTACGATCACCCAATTGAAGACGGTGCGCCAATGGGCGAAGCAGGGAGGCGCGATCTTAGCGGTAGGAGACATTGTGCCACTCCTCTTTGCCTGGTGGAGCGGCGCACCCTACGGATTTGTAGGAACGGCCAAATCAGATTACTACCTGCGCGACGAACAGGGGTGGCTGCCTCGGGCTGATTGGTTTGAGCGCCTAGAGCGCTGGTCTGGGTCGGTGTATTTGCCGTGGGAGCGCTGGCTCATGCAGCGTCCACGGTGCAAAGCGGTGTTTCCCCGCGATACCCTTACAGCCGAGGGGTTGAGCCGCTGGAAGATTCCGGTTGCTGATTTGGGCAATCCGATGATGGATGACCGTGACCCTCGCCAGAGTCTTGTCATGGCCGAGGAGACGGAAGATGCATCGCCCCCTCCCCTGACCTTGGTACTGCTTCCAGGCTCTCGCATACCGGAAACTTATCGAAACTGGGAACGCATTCTCAAAGCGATTCACAGCATTCAGCAGCAGTTGCCTCACCGCACTCTGCACCTGCTGGGTGCGATCGCCCCTAGTGTTGAGACGCATCTTCTCAGCGAAGCCATGCAACGTTACCACTGGCGGGTCAAGCCAGAGCCTCGTCAATCCCTAGACCAAAAATTCACGCCACAGATCTCTCAGGACGTGATGCCATCATCGCGTCCTATTTATTTAACTCAGCCCGGAGCAAATCCCCAGATCAGCCATACCTGTTGCCTCACGTCATCGGCTTTTGGAGACTGCCTTCACGCCGCAGACGTGGCGATCGCCACCACGGGCACCGCGACGGAGCAGTTTATTGGCCTGGGCAAACCTGCAATCATCTTGCCGGGAGACGGCCCTCAGTTTACCTCGGCGTTTGCAGAGGCTCAGACTCGGCTGCTGGGTGTGTCGGTGACAATTGCCGATGAGCCTGAAAAAACGGGGCAGATTTTAACCCGGCTGTTGAATGACCCCGATCGACTCAATCATATTTACCATAACGGCATCAGCCGCATGGGAACCCCCGGCGCAGGCGATCGCATTGCTCGCCATCTCGTGCGATCGATAGGCTGGAACGATGACTAGATAATGGGGGGATCTTCGGGCTCATCACCATCGTCAAAGCCCTGAATAATGCGAGAAAGTTCGCTCTTCTCATCGACAGCAATGCGAGTGGGAGAGCCCGTAATAATGCGCTCAAAGTTGCGCAGCGAATCCCGAATGTCAGGGCCTTGATCAGAGATCGTATATTCGCGAATTCCCTTGTCGTGCCATGATCCCCGCATTTTGAAGACGTTGAGCGCACGGGTCATCTCGCCTCGAATCTCCACGTACTGAAGCATCAAAATCGAGTCAGTAATCGTGGAAATATGGGAGTCGGTAATAGAGTTCGATCCCATAAATTGATCGGTCGTGTTGGTGAAGAAACCTGTGATTTCTTCCTGCTTGGCAAACCCGGTCACGCCAATGACAAACTGGCGAAAGGCGTTGTTGCCAACCCCACGGGCTAAGGCTGAAAGAGAGTCAATTGCGATGCGAGACGGCTTAAACTCAGCAATCTCTGACTTGATAATTTGGAGGTGGTCTTCAAGCCCTGCCGATTCTGGATAAGCACAGAGAATCTTGAGCAGCCCTTTGCTCTCTAGCTCTTCAAAATCAATCCCCCAGGAAGAGGCGTTGCGCGACAGCTGGGCTCGCGACTCCTCGTAGGCAAACAAAATTGCGCGATCGCCCTGGTTACAGGCATCCTGAAGAAACTTGCTGACCAGCAGGGTTTTACCTGTTCCGGTTGCCCCCGTAGCGAGGATAATCGAGTCTTTAAAAAATCCTCCCCCACACATTTCGTCCAAAGTCTTGACGCCCGATGATACGCGCACATTAGACGAGCGTTGGGTCAACCGCATCGCTCCTAAGGGGAAAATGCTGATCCCTTCGTTGGTAATCGTGAACGGATATTCTCCCTTCATGTGGGTGGTGCCGCGAAGCTTTAGGATTTCGATCGTGCGGCGGCGGCGTTCTCCTTCCAAGACATTCCGCGCAATCATGACGTTGTCTGAGACAAACTCCTCAACCCCAAATCGAGCGACAGGCCCATATTCGTCAATGCGCTCCGTGGTCATGATAGTGGTGACGCCCACCTGCTTCAGCCGAGCCACTAATCGAAAAATTTCTCGCCGAACAATAGAAGCTGCTTCATATTGCTGAAACAGCGCCGTTACCGAGTCGATGGAAACCCGTTTGGCCTTGTATTTGCGGATGGCGTACTGAATGCGCTCAATAATGGCCGAAAGGTCGAAATTTCCGACGACATCCTGCCCTTCGGGATCAGGAGACGCATCCAGGATAAATAGCTTGCCCTGATCGACTAACTTCTGGAGATTCCACCCAAAACTGTACGCATTTTTGATGATATCGGCCGGAGACTCCTCGAAGGTGACAAAGACACCTGGCTCATCAAACTGCATAATGCCGTTGTAGAGAAACTGAACGGCAAATAGAGTCTTGCCTGTTCCTGAGGTGCCACTGATTAGAGTCGTTCGCGCAACAGGGAGACCACCGTGGCTGATATCGTCAAATCCCTCAATCATGGTGCGAATCTTATACACACCCTCAAAAGAGGTCTGGGCATCCTGTGAGTCTTGACCGTTCTTTGGCATATTGCTCAACGGATATAAATCTGTTTGTAATGAATGGGCATAGGTCTAAAGATTTATCTATTCAGATTGAGATGTCGCAGTAAATAGTTCTAGAGCATCTTGATCTATGTAAATAAACATCGTTGCTTTATTTCAAACAATTACATATCTTCTCACACCATCATGCGTCTAGAAGTAGGGCAAACACCGTAGACGAATTATTTACTCTGTTCCTACGCAAAACGGTAGCAAAACGATTGTGGGAGTAAGCGCAATGAAGGCAACCATCCTTCTAACATAAAGACCCATGCCAGAGATAAAACGATGGGGATCAAATGCTAACTGAACCAAGCCCGCAGGCCGTCAGAGTTATCGTAACCCCCTTAGGCTAAAGCTCGGCGTTTTAGCCAAATAGGACGCAGCCCTGCGGCCTTTGCTCCTTCGTAATCTTCTTTATAGCTATCGCCAACATGCCAAGCGGACTGGGGGGGGCAGTCATGCTTCTTGAGGGCGACTTCGAAGATTTTGTAGTCAGGTTTGGCTGCGCCAACTTCTGTTGAAATTGTGATAGATGAGAAAAACTCAGAGAGACTCAAACTATCCATGACTCGATGAATCCTGGAGTCGAAATTTGAAAGAATGCCTAAGTCAATGCCTTGGATCTTCCAGTGATGCAGCGTCGCCATTGTGTCGGGGTAGATTTCCCAGGGAGTTGCTGTGGCAAATAAGGCATAAAGCTCATCAAAAAATTGATCGAAGTCGGTGAAAGACTCAATCACTCCAGCCTGTTCAAAGGTTTCAATGGCGATCGCCTTCCACCATTCAAATTCGCGATAAGGAATCGTGGTGATGTCTACCCCTGGAAAGGTCATGGGTGGAGCCTTACGAAAGCTCTGAAAAAAAGCATGGTTAAGCGCATCTGCGCCGACTTCTACACCGAAGGACTGAGCTAATGATGAATAGACCTCGCCAACACTTCCCTTCACCCCAAATAGAGTGCCAACTGCGTCAAAAAAAATAACCTTTGGGGGAGGAGATTGAGAAGGCATAGTCATATCTTCAAAGAGCCAGCAAATCGCGCACAGGTTTGGCGATCCAGTTTAACCCTACTTTAATCTGATGATCGAGGGTTGGCATCCGATACAGGTAAGCAAGCCGTCGGGCGACATGAGCCAGAGGCCCGTCTAAGGTCATGCCCAGTCCCGCTAGGGTCGCGATATCTGTTCCCAGGGTCATCATCTCCCCTAGGTGCTGATATCGGAACGGTAGGAGCGATCGCCCCATCGCCAGTGCCCTCAGGTTCCAAGCTGCATACTGAGCCTGTTGCAGCGCCACCTGAGCGGTGGTCGGCACGGTCTGGCCTGTGGCATCTCGACAGTCTGCTAGATCTCCCAGGGCGAAGATTTCTGGATGATCGACAACCTGAAGCGTCGATGTGATGCTGACCTGTTGGCGCTCGTTAAACGGCAAGGGAAGTTGAGTAATAACGTCTGCTACCTTGGTGCCCACCGTCCACATGACGATATCAACAGGAATCGTATCGACCTGGTCTTTATATTCCAGCGTGATAGAGTCAGCTGCGATTTCAGTTAAGTTTGTCTCTAGATCAACCCAGACGCCTCCGTCATCCAGAGCTTTTTGGGCAGCATTGCGGTTGAACTCCGGCGATGTTCTCAAAATTTGATCGGCTCGCTCAACAATGCGAATACGACCGCGATCGCCCAGCCGCTCAGCTAGTTTGCACGCTAACTCGACTCCGCTATAGCCGCCTCCGGCGATCGCCACACGAATCTTTTCTGCATCTGATTGCTCTAACTCACGCAGACGCTCTTCTAAGCGATAGGCATCTGCAATGGTGCGAAAGGGAATCGCATGGTCTTCAGCACCGGGCACAAAATGCAGTGGCGTTTCGCCCCCCAAGGCCAAGACGAGGTAATCGTATGAAATGTCTGGAGCATCGTGGAGATGAACCGTTTTATTCTCCAGGTCAATGGAGTCTACGCCAGACTGCTGAAAATGAATACCCGTGTTGGCTAATAGCTCCGTGTAGGGCGGGGCAATTTCCCAGGTTTGCATCTCTCCCGTCAACAGCTCATATAGCAGCGGTGAGAAAAGAAAGCGATCGCGCTGATCAACCAGCGTAATGTGAGGGCGCTGGGGCGATTGCCACGAATACTGAGTCAAATTAAGAGCAGTGTAGAGGCCACCAAACCCTCCACCAAGGACACAAATATGGGGGTTAGTGGACGAAGAAGCCTGTGTCATGGAGGTCTCAGCGATAAACAGCATCTTTTCCCAGCATAGTTCAGACCCAGGGGAGTAGGGGCAAACGCCTCTAGGCCATCCTCTAACGCCTAGGTTCTACGAACACTCCAGAGACTCTCGGGTGTCGGCTCCGGTTAACGAGTTAACCCCTGACGCTCTCTTACACAAGTGAAAGAGTTGCTCACGATCGATCGCTGAATAGGTAAAATCAGCGCCCTCAATTTTTGCGTCTTTGAGGCGGCTCATCAGCAGCATAGTGGAGTTGAGGTTTGCATCAGTCAGATCAGCATTAGTCAGGTCGGTGACATATAGAATGGCGTCGCTGAGATCTGCTCTCTGCAAGTTTGCCCCCCGCAGGTTGACCCCGTTAAAGACCGCGCCGCGCAAATCGGCATCACTGAAGTCGGCTCCGGCTAAATCAGCCCCACTCAGCTCTAGCTGCACTAGGCTTTGACCCGCAAAATCTTTGTTGTTGGTGTCAAGACCGTCTTGAACCTTGATCGCCGATGAGCTAGCGGCGATCGCCACCGGATTGACCCAATCGATTTCTACCATCATTCCAGTGACGGTTAGAATTACGACTGCACAGGCAAACGCTAGGTGCCTGATCGCTTTTCGACCCCCCTTTCGACAGATGTCTGCGCAAGCACTAAAAAAATTGTTTGAAAAAATATTTTGTGTATCGCCCATGTCTTTAACTTGCCTGACGTTGGCTTTCACTTGGTAATGTAACATTTCTTTGCATCTCTTCCCCGATTTTTCGGAGACTGCGGAGACTGTCGCAATCAAGCCCAGAACTGCTGATTCAGCGATAGTTGCAGTTTGTAGAGTAGTTTCACTACGATCGGAAGACCGCCATATTTTCGCGCAAAGATTAGGATAGGATTATTAAGGTTTCTTCACAGATATCGTCAAATTCGAGATGAATGCTTCTGCACTATGTAAAAGGTGACAGTGAGCTACGTTTAGCTCGTGCTTTATTTGGGACTCCCTAATCACTGTCCGTTCTATCTCATATCCGTTCTATCTCAGGTCTTCACCCATGTCGCTTCCGATTCGTAACGTCGCTATCATCGCCCACGTTGACCACGGCAAAACCACCCTGGTCGATGCGTTGCTTCGTCAGTCTGGCACTTTTCGTGAAGGTGAAGAAGTTCCAGACTGCGTCATGGATTCAAACGACCTAGAGCGAGAGCGCGGCATCACCATTCTGTCTAAGAATACGGCAGTTCACTATCAAGACATTCTGATCAATATTGTTGATACCCCAGGGCACGCAGACTTTGGTGGAGAGGTCGAGCGCGTATTGGGTATGGTCGATGGCTGTGTGCTGATTGTAGACGCCAACGAAGGCCCCATGCCCCAGACTCGCTTCGTCCTCAAAAAAGCATTAGAAAAGGGGCTACGTCCCATCGTTGTAGTCAATAAAATTGATCGTCCTCAAGCTGACCCCTACGGAGCGATTGACAAGGTTTTAGACCTGTTTTTAGAGCTTGGCGCAGACGACGATCAGTGTGAGTTTCCTTATCTATTTGCTTCGGGTCTTCAGGGTTATTCCAAAGATGACCTAGATGCCGAAGGCAAAGATATGAAGCCGATGTTTGAGGCGATCTTGCGCCATGTGCCGCCCCCAGTCGGAGATCCTGAAAAGCCTCTTCAGCTTCAGGTGACGACTCTCGACTATTCTGACTATCTTGGGCGCATCGTAATCGGGCGCATTCACAACGGCGTCATCAACATGGGGCAGCAAGCAGCTCTTGTTAAAGAAGATGGCTCGATTGAGAAGTCAAAAATTTCCAAACTACTAGGTTTTGAGGGCCTCCAGCGCATCGAGATGGCCGAGGCAAGCGCAGGTAACATCGTGGCAGTTGCCGGATTTGCCAGTGCCAATATCGGCGAAACGATTACTTGCCCTAACGAGCCGATGGCTCTGCCGCTGATTAAGGTAGACGAACCGACATTGCAAATGACGTTTAGCGTCAATGATTCGCCCTTCGCAGGGCAAGAAGGAAATTTTGTAACGTCTCGCCAAGTGCGCGATCGCCTTATGCGAGAGCTAGAGACCAACGTAGCGCTAAGAGTTGAAGAGTCAGATACTCCTGATAAATTTGCAGTCTCTGGACGAGGTGAACTGCACCTTGGCATTTTGATTGAAACGATGCGCCGTGAGGGGTATGAGTTTCAGGTCTCCCAGCCGCAGGTTATTTACCGTGAAGTCAACGGGCAACCCTGCGAACCGTTTGAGCTGTTGGTGCTTGATGTGCCTGAAGACGGTGTCGGGGGCTGTATTGAGCGCCTGGGGCAACGCAAAGGCGAAATGCAGAACATGATGACAGGCACCAACGGGCGCACCCAACTCGAATTTGTGATTCCGGCACGGGGACTCATTGGCTTCCGGGGCGACTTCATGCGCTTGACCCGAGGCGACGGCATTATGAACCATAGCTTCCTTGACTATCGCCCGATGTCGGGTGATGTAGAAACTCGTCGGAATGGGGTTTTGATATCGTTCGAGGAAGGAGTGTCCACCTTCTACGCCCTTAAGAACGCTGAAGACCGAGGCTCCTTTTTCATTGACCCAGGCACAAAAGTCTACAAAGGCATGATTATCGGTGAGCACAACCGTCCTCAAGACCTAGAACTCAACGTCTGCAAAACAAAACAGCTGACCAACCACCGTGCTGCTTCAGGAGACGAACTGGTTCAGCTACAGACTCCAATCGATATGAGCCTAGAACGCGCTCTAGAATACATCAGTTCTGATGAACTCCTAGAGGTGACCCCTGAGTCGATTCGTTTGCGGAAGATGTCAAAGAAATTTGCGAAGCGTTAAGACTCAGCGCGACCAAACCACCTTAGGCAGTGGCAAACGTTGCGACGGAGCTAGATAAGTTTCTCAAAGCCCATGATTGATACTTTGATGTACTCAATCGTGGGCTTTTTTTAGGCTGTGAAAACCTCTGTCCAACAGCTCAGGTGAGATTCGCAATCGGTTATATAGCTACAGTCAGTAGCCTTAGGACATTTTTGTGGGCGCGCGGTGCGCGCCCACAAAAACGTTTATGTCCTACATAAGCTGACTACAGCCATAACATTCGCCATCGGTCATGACATTACGTAATATGAGGGGTGCAACCCCTCAACGGCTTAGGGCATACTAGCTAAATGCCTCCACCCTCTTCTCCAGCTTCGTCTGCAACAGGCAAGAAAGAACAGGCAAGAGAGAAAAGTACTTTTCTGAAAACCAGGCAACAGATGGATTTCAAAAATGAACAGGTTATCTTTTCGAGGATGGCTGTAGGTACTTTTTTCTCGAATCGGGTCTCTGCCAGAAACAACGTGTATGGTTCAAAATCAGTCGATACAGCATCGATCTCATCTTTACTATTCACGGTCTTCCGTGGCGGATCAAGATGCAGCAATTCGGCTTCGAACGGCGGTGGAAGCA
>JBARXP010000399.1:0-12865 GCA_049647405.1 Elainellaceae cyanobacterium
ACGCTTATGTCCCTGCCGATTCGCCCCCGCTGCTCGGTGCATCTCTAGATGAGATCACGGCTTGGGTGCAGCAACAAGGGCAGCCTGCTTATCGCGGCAAGCAAATCTATCAATGGATTTATCAGCAAGGGGCGCGATCGCTCACTGATATTACGGTTTTGCCCAAAGCATGGCGATCGGAGCTAGCGGAAATATCCGTAGGGCGATCGCACATTCATCACCGCGTCGAAGCCCCCGACGGCACGGTCAAATGCTTACTAAAAATGGCCGACGGTCAGATAATCGAAACCGTCGGCATTCCTTCTGGCAAACGTCTCACCGTTTGTGTCTCGTCTCAAGTGGGCTGTCCGATGGCCTGCGATTTCTGCGCCACAGGCAAAGGCGGATTTCTGAGAAATCTAGAACGCCACGAAATTGTCGATCAGGTGCTGACGGTGCAAGAAATCATGCAGCGCCGGGTCAGCAATATCGTCTTTATGGGCATGGGCGAACCCCTGCTCAATACCGACGCCGTGCTTGCTGCCGTGCGCTCCATCCACGAAGACATTGGCATCGGCCAACGCAACATCACCCTCTCAACCGTGGGCATTCCGGGTCGTATTCGCCGATTGGCTAAGCATCAACTACAGGCGACTCTGGCGGTCAGCCTCCACGCGTCTAACCAAGCTACCCGAGAAAGCCTGATTCCAAGTGCGAGTCGCTATCCCCTCTCAGCCCTTTTTGACGAATGCCGCGAATATGTCAAAAGCACGGGGCGGCGGGTCACGTTTGAATACATTTTGTTAGCTGGCGTCAATGACTGTGCCCACCACGCCGATGAGTTAGCCCATCAATTGCGTGGCTTTCAGAGTCATGTCAACTTAATCCCCTACAATCCCATCCAAGAAGTAGACTACGGACGCCCCGACAGTCAACGCATTCAAGCTTTTGTCGATCGACTGAAGCAGCGACATATTGCCGTTAGCGTTAGACGGTCAAGGGGCTTAGAAGAGGATGCCGCTTGTGGTCAACTGAGGGCATCTCAAGCCCTTGCTGTGACTGGTGCTTCAACGCCATAGCCTCAAAGTCATAGTATCGTTGACTCAGTATCGGCAACCCGTTTCCAAACGGCTCGTTCTCAAACAGCCCGTTCCCCACCAAAGATATTGAACCTCCACGATTTCACACGAGGAAGAATGAGGATTGAGCTGGGTGCATCTCAGTTTTGCACGTTCGCCCTCATCCCCTAACCCCTTCTCCCTGAGGGAGAAGAGGAACCAGAATTTCAAAGTCCCTTTCTCCGCTGGGAGAGGGATTTAGGGTGAGGGTTACAACCCTGAAGTGCGACCGATTGAGCTTATCCAAAACTGACGTTTAATACTGGTCAAAAGAAGAAGGAGGTGCAGGTATCTGCACCTCCTCAAATTTAGATGGATCTGCTCAACATAGATTTGCTCGACACATCTGCTTTGCACAGACAGTCAATCATTCATCGCCAACGTTACAGACCTACCCTGTAAGTTCCGAACAAGCAGAAATGCCCGGTGCATAAGCTTCGATCACCCGTCCACTCTCCGTATCAGTCACCATTAAATAGTCACAGGTTGGGCATTGAGTCCGGGTAATCTTACTTTCGAGAATGAAATGGCGCTCTGCATGGTCGCCACAGTTTGGGCAACGCACCGCCTGAAATGTTGGGGTCAAAACTTGCATCTTAAATCTCCACTCTGATTCCAAAAATCAATAAAAAATCACTTCAAAAAAAGAGAAATTACAATTCAGCTCATAAATGCCATCTAATTTGATTGCGTATAGAGCTTGAAAACAACTGGCTTATCTAGACTTTTCTACTTGACTGTTCACACCCAAAAATGTGGTGAGGTAGGCTTCGTTGACTCAATAACTTTCATAAACTAATAAGTTGACGGCCTACAGAATCTTAAATAAACCAATAGTTATGTAAATCGCTCGCTTAATTATTATGGCAGTAGTTTTAGGCAGTGGCAATGATCTCAAATGATTCCTAAGACGGGGATCGCCTATCAGAGAAGCGATCCCCGAAATTGCCGCTTATGCACGGTTGACCATTGAGCCTTTATGAGTTCCTTCTTGTAACTTCATATCAGAAGGGAAGTATAGCGATTTTTATTGTTTTTTCTGCTGCGAGAGTCAACGTTCTCAGTCCAGCAATTTATGACTTCAAAAAGAACTAAAAGATACAAAAAATCTATCAAAAGAGATATTTAAGAAATATTTAATATTCAAAAAATAAGCTTAAATTTGCCGATGAGGGCGATCGCACATCACAAAACTATTCAGACTTGCAGGGGCAAAGACCTACATACCTAACCCAGTCAATAGTCCAGCCAAGCCTCCTGCGGGCACCAAAACCCAGGTAGGTGTCTTCAATCGAAGCAACGCCAACAGCGCAACCATGCCAATGGCGATCGCCACCAGAGACTGAGCTAACGTGTCTTGGCCAAAAGCTGACGCGCCCAACGGTACAATTGCCGCTGCGATCGCCCCCAGCACCGCAGGCATCACGCCTTTGAGAAACGCCTTAATCCAGAGGTTTTGCCGTAGCCTCACCAGCAGCGGCGAAGCCAACATAATGAACGCAAACGAGGGCAAGAAAATGGCGATCGCCGACACCAGCGCTCCTAACACACCTGCGACCTTGTATCCGACAAAGGCTGCCGTCAAAACGACTGGCCCAGGGCTAAGCTGGCCGATCGCGACCCCATTGATGAATTCTTCACGGGTGAGCCAGCCCAACTGCTCGACCACATCAAACTCCAGCAGAGGAATAATAACCAAACCTCCGCCAAAAATAAACGCCCCTGTTCTCAAGAAAAACGTGATTAGGGGTAAGAAGTATTCTGCAATTCGCTCTGTTCCCCAAAAGCTCGACAGTGCCAGCACCTCTATCGGTGCAGCTCCGAACACCAGCGTGCCCTGAGAAAACCACGGCAGCGCCGGGATCAGCGGCAATATCCAGCTTCCTGTATTTGACGAAGAATTAGAGTTTCCAGGACTTTTAGGACGATAAAGCCACAGACCCAACAGCCCCGCCAGGATGAATTGCAGCAGCACACTCAACGGCGAAATCACCGTGAACACAAAGACGGCGATCGCCACTAAAGCAGCAGGCACCGAGCGAATTGCCCGTTGCCCCAGCTTCCAGCAAAAGCCCAGCACAATCGCAATTACCACGGGCGAGATGCCCAAAAACAAGTCATCTACCTGGGGCACATTCTGAAATCGGAAGTATCCCCAGGCCATAGCCACCACGATCAAAAATGCCGGGGCGATAAAGCAAAAGCCCGACACGAGCGCTCCAATCTGCCCTGCCCGCACATAGCCAATGTAGATTCCCATCTGGGTTGAGGCTGGCCCCGGCAGCATTTCACACACCGCTAAGCCATCCGTAAATTCCTCTGGCGTCATCCATTGACGGCGCACAACGGCTTCGTCGTTCTGCATGGCGATATGAGCCTGAGGCCCTCCAAAACCGATGGTTCCGAGCTTGAGGAAGACCTGTGCTAACTCCTGCAATCTCACTCTAAGAGAAGACCTCGGAACGTCATTCAGAACATTGGGATCGAGGTTGGGATCATCGTTTTGAGAATCTACGGAAGACTGAGGATGACTCATAAATCAGTTAAGAGAATGAGGAACAAGGCATACTCATTTGTTCTCCCTCGTCACCATCACCTGTCAAAAGCATGAACTCAACGGAATTCGAGCACACCGATATTTGAGCACACTGATGTAAAACGGCAGATAGCAAGAAGTACATCCAGGGAAGCAGCTTGGTTTCAGATGCGCTCACTGTGATCACGAGAGGGCGATCGCAAGTAGCCTAGTGCTTTAAAGTAGTTCTTCAAGTTTAAGATTCTCTTAATGAAATCGAAAAAGAAGGAAGGATTTTCATCGGCATCCCCGATGGGCGATCGCGACAGGTTACCGCAGCTATGACCGCAGCTTGCCAGAGCGCAAAATCGACACAATCAGCCATAGACCTATCACACTGGCCGCAATAAACAGGCCAATGCTGACCCAATAAAATTGAGCCGCTTGTTCCTTGGAAGCAATAATCGCTGCCCCCATAATCAGAGAGCCCAGCACCAAACTAAACGAAAGCCGATTGGCAGAATCATCAATGGTCAACCGTAAACCATCGATTTCGCGGATGCTGAAATTCCACTTGAGCGTTTCCGAACTGAGCCGATCGAGTAGAAATTCGATGCGTCGGGGTGACTGGAGCCCCAGATTTTTGAGTTCGAGACTTGTTCTCAACAAGGTTTGTAGCGGGTCTTCGCCAATTAGCTGCTGCCGAAACATATCCGTCACCAGGGGCCGCACCTCGTCAAGCAGATTGACCTTGGGATTAAATTTTCGCCCGAGCCCTTCTAAGTTAGCGAGGGCTTTGGCGTATAGTCCTAGATTACTGGGCCAGCGCAGATCGTTTTTCCGCGCCGCTTGCAGCACTTCATAAAATGCCTGACTGAAGTTGAGTTCTGACAGACTGAGGCTGTAGTACTTCCGCAATAGATAGTCGTAGTCACTTTCTAACCGCACGAGATTCACCGGACGTACCGGGGTAGCCAGCTTAATCGTGAGCTGGCTACATCGCTGGGCATCGGAGCTAACGATCGCCAAAATCATCTCAGTCAGCAAATCCTGAGTTCTCGGGTCAAGCCGCCCCACCATGCCGCAGTCGAGCAGAGCAATGCGGCCATCGTTGAGATAAAACACATTGCCGGGATGAGGGTCAGCGTGGAAAAACCCGTCAATGTATAGCTGCTGAAAAAATACGCGGAAGAGCTGTCGAGTAATGGTTTGACGCTCAGCCTCTATATCCCCGTCATGGCCGATTCCCTTTAGCTCAGCCGTGAGAATCGGAACCCCATCTAGCCATTCCATGACCAGCATTTTTTCACTGGTCACTTCCCAAAAAATAGCCGGAATCACAACCTTCTCAGGGTCGAACCAGCGACTTGAGGACAGATTTTTGCGAAGCAAGTCGGTGTAGCCCGCTTCTTTTTTGAAATTGAGTTCGTCGTTGAGAGCGCTGGCAAACTCATCGGCTAGAGACACCACATCGTAGTACTCGCCAAAGTTGGTGCGCGACACCAAATCGGCAATGCCTTTGACAATGGAAATATCTTGCTCAACCGTGCGCTCAATGCCGGGACGCTGCACTTTAATCGCCACTTCTTGCCCCGTTATCAGCGTGGCGCGGTGAACTTGAGCAATTGATCCGGCGGCGATCGCCTCTGAATCAACTTTCGCAAAAACCTCATTCATCGGGCGGTCTAACTGCGTCCGCAAGACGGTCTCAATCTCTGACCACGGCACAGGGGGGACATTGGCCTGCAAATCTGAGAGCGCATCAATATAGTCTGGCGGCAACAAGTCAGGGCGGGTGCTGAGCAACTGACCCAGCTTGACGTAAATCGGGCCTAGATCGGTCAAGATATTGCGCAAAATGGCCGGAGGAGGCAGCTCAGGCTCATCAGCTTTGCTGCTGCCCAGCAACAGTTGCCGCATATAGTCCCAACCATTGCGAAAAACCACCTCGATTATTTCGCGCTGACGGGCGCTCGTCTGAGTAATGCCTGATAACACAGAGCCTCCTAGCCTAAAGTTGTATTGGAAAGGCCACACAAAAAACGCTTAGGTATGATCGACGCTTTTTGTTCAATGGCAAATCTGTCGCAGGATGACAGACAACAACACATTTGTTGTTCCATTATGTCTTTTTATGTTGATGCGTCTGTGGCGAGCAAAACCCTAAAGGTAGATTTGTTGGCCTTATTTTCGTTGTGGAGGAAGGCGATGAGCAATCAATCGTGTTAAGAGAGTACTAGAGTCGGTCATTCGGTCATGCAGGGCACCCTTCTAGAGAAGCCATCTATGAAAAGACAGAATTTGGAAGCCGTCAAGCTTTCACAGTTGAGAACTCTAACCGCCGTTGCAGAATGTGGAAATTTCAGTGAAGCTGCCCTGACACTTCAGGTCTCGCAGTCTGCGGTAAGTCATGCGATCGCCACATTAGAAGAAGAGTTGGGCGTTGTATTAGTCTCCCGAGGGCGACATGGAGCCCACTTGACCCCTGTAGGAGAACGGGTGCTGTGCCATGTCCAGCAGATGTTACAGTCCCTTGACGCGATTGGTAAAGAAGCTCAGCTCTCGCGAGGGCTGCGAGGCGGTGTCGTACGCATTGCGTCATTTCGGAGTGTGGCAACCCACGTTTTGCCTCGGGCGATCGCCCACTTCCGCAAAAAATTTCCAGCCATCACCGCGACGATTACCGAGCACACCGATTACATCTCCATTGAGCAATCCCTCCGAGAGGGCCGAGCGGATGTAGGCATTACCTATCTGCCCACATCCGCTGAATTTGAAACCTGGAAGCTTTTTAGCGATGAATATTTGGTGTTAGTGCCTCGTGATACCCATGATTCTGACTCTCTCTCCTGGGACGAGCTTCATCAATATCCGCTCATCTTAGGCCCAGATAGCGATGCCTGTAGTGTCTTGGTTCACAAGCATTTTGTTCAGCAAGGGCAAGATCTTCGCGCCGCCTACCATCTTGCCGAAGACTCAACCATGATCAGCATGGTAGCGCAGGGTCTGGGAGCCGCAATCTTGCCAAAACTCGCCGCAGAACCGCTTCCGCCTAACGTAAAAGCATTCAGCTTACCCGTTCCCCTAGATCGGGTCATTGGTGTAGGAATCTTGGCAGAAGCTCTACATCCCCCGGCAGTGTACGCATTTCTCGATACCCTACGAGAAGTGAGCGATCGCACCCACTCATTCAAAGCAACAATCTCTATCCCCGCATCTAATCCAGAACTCGTTTAACCCAGCCTGCACCCCTGAGTCAACCTTCCGCAGGGCTTCTATGATTCTGGCTCAATGCCTTGGGCTCTGAGTTGAGCTTTGAGTCGCTCCAGTTCTTGCTCTGCCTGATCGGCCCGTTGGCGCTCCTGCTCAGCTCGTTGGCGCTCTTGTTCCGCCAATTCTTCAGGCGACGGAATCAAATCTTCCTGGGGCGAGAAAAACCGCAGCCTATTTTCATGCACCCCCAAATAAAGCTCTAGTTGCCGACTCCAGAGCCATCCCTGCTCAGTGGGCAGAATCGGCTCATAGTGACCATCTAGCAGGTGAAAGCCCTGAATTTCAAGCGTCTCAGGGTCAAACCAGAAATAGTCAGGAGTCCGAAAAATACTTTGATACAGTTCTTTCTTTAATCCAGTATCGACCCGCTTGGTGGAACTCGATAGGATTTCCAAAATCATGTTGGGATACTGGCCGTTTTCATCCCAAACCACCCAGCTCCGACGATCCTTCTTCTCTGTGCCCAACACAACAAAAAAGTCAGGTCCCCTAAAGTCGCGAGACTTGAGCTGCTGCTGGTTGTAATAAACCGTCAAATTACCGGAGACGTAAACATCCTCGCGATCGCGCCACCACCACCGCAAGATTCGAATCAGCAGATCCATTTGATCCCGGTGAAAGTCGCTTTCCACAGGAGGCTCGTCACTCCATAGGTTACTGGGAGGGCACTGAACTTCAGCATCTTCAACCAGCGTCGATTCTAGAGCTGCGGGTTGAGACATAAGCAAGAAAATAGAGGATGGCCCTATTGTATCGACAAATGATCAGCAAAAAAGACTGGCAGAGGGGGAAGACTCACTCCACCCTCTGCCAGAACATTTCTACATATCGCTCCAGCCATTAGTCTTCGAACATTGTTATGAGCACGCGGTGCGCGCTCATAACAATGTTTATGCCCTAGCTAAGCTGACTAACCTAACTAAGCTGACTACAGCGATAGGTCTACCTAGCTGCGTCGAAATTCATTCGCACTAGGGAGCCAGAGCACTGCCGCGCAGGAGGCTACCCAGGGTTTTGGCCGTGATTTTTAGCTGCTTTAGAGGATTGGCAGGCACAACCGTTTTGTAGAGGTAGCTGTCAAAGGTGAGCTTTTGCACATCCAGATCGCTACACATTTCCACAAACGCTTCGCGAGTCGCGTCAGAACGGTAGAACACGCGCTGTAGCAGGTCGAGCACAAGATAGGTCATGCCGTACTGCTTATCCCACCGCTTCAGGTAGACTTTGAGGTCTGCTTCAGTGGGAATGCGCTGCCCCTGTTCAGAAAACTCGACAATCGCCTCTGCACACATCCGCGCAGACTTAGCGGCAAAATAGATGCCTTCGCCAGACGACTTGGTCACCGTTCCTGCGGCATCGCCCACGAGGGCAACACGACCGACAACACGACGCGGGCGAGGATGCTCAGGGATCGGGTGAGCTTCGATCTTGATGATCTTGCCCCCTTCGATCTTGTCAGCTACGCGGGTACGAAGACCCGCTTGCAGCTTCTTGATGTCTGCTTGGTTGACCTTCATCGTTCCGGTGCCAACCGCAACGTGGTCATGCTTAGGAAATACCCAGCCGTAGAAATCGGTGGAGACATCATCCCCAACGTACATTTCGGCCATGTTTTCGTAGCGAGCCATCTTGTCTTCGGGCAGACGGATGCGCTCTTGGAAGGCGATCGCATAGTTATAGTCGCCAGCGTCAATGGCACGAGCAATGCGGGAGTTGGCTCCGTCTGCCCCAATCACCACATCCACATCCAGCGATTTGAAGTTTCCGGGCGTGTTGCCTTCAGCGTGCTCGGTGTAGTGGAGCGTATAGGGATCTTTATCACCCTGGGGAATCTCAAGCTTATGTACCGTTCCGTTGATCAGCTTGGCACCCAGGCGAGCCGCGCGATCGCGCATGAACCCGTCTAGAATTTCGCGACGGCACATGCCGATGTATTCACCATCGTTGCGAATCTTAATTTCGACGGCCCGATTTGAAGGAGAAATCATCTCCATGTTGGTGACCTTACGGTCGATAATTTCGGGGGGTAGGTCAAACTCGCTCACCATGCAGAGTGGAATGGCTCCACCGCAAGGCTTGGCGTTGTCAAGCTTGCGCTCAAACAGATAGGTTTCAATTCCAGCCTTTGCAAGGGTCTCAGCGGCGGATGAACCTGCTGGACCTGATCCGACAACAGCAACCCGTAGTGCCAAAGGTCTATCTCCCAACGTCCTCAAGTACGGGATGAATCGTATCACGGAGTTTTCACCCATTTGGGCTTCAGTCTCAGAATATGTCTAGACTGAAACAGTCCTTAATAAACAGATAACTCCAGCTCGCTTTAGAAGGCGCGCCTTGATGCATAGTATCGAGGCACCCCACGGAAAGAGGCGCAATATTTTCTTTTTATCTTGCTAAATTCTGGATAATTGCTTTTGCAGCTTAATTTTCATCCGCTTTTGGCCTGCGATCATAGTGAGCAATCTCCGTTGGGCAAGATTGTTTCATGCAAGATGGCATCGCGGGCGATCGCCCCAGCATCAACAACGGCTCCGTGGAGACTCGCGCCAGTGAGATTAGTGCCTTGCAGGTTGCTTTGGCTGAGACAAGCGCGCCACAGATAAGCATTTTTGAGACAAGCCCTCGAAAGGTTGGCCTCAGCCAAGTTCACTCGGTTTAGCTTTGCTCCTGTCAAATCTGCATCGACCAAAGATGCACAAGCGAGATCCGAATGGGTGAGATTGCTCTCCTGCAAATTAGCTCCATAAAGATTAGCCTGCGTTAAGTTAGCAGACTGCACATTGGCGATCGCCAAATTCGCCTTTCGCATCGTTGTTTGACTCAAATTTGCTGCGGTCAGGTTGGCTCCCGTCAAATTAGCACCGTTTAAGTGACCCCCTTGGAAATCGATGCCGCTGAGGTCGTGGTGACTCAGGTCAACCCCATTAATCCAGGCATGACATAGGCGTGTGCCATTGAGTTCTGCCTGATTCAAGCAACAGCCACTGAGGCGAGCCCCTTCTAAGTTGGCCCAGTTGAGGTTCGCTCCACTCAGGTTGCTAGACCGCAGGTTGATGCCTTTTAAATTTGCTCCACACAAATTCACGCCCGTTAAATTTGCACCTCGTAGGTTTACGCCCTGCATCGTGGCTCCACTCAGGCGAGCCTGTGTCATTTGAGCGCGCACGAGCAAGGCTCCTTTGAGATTCGCCTTGGTCAGATCAGCCTGGGTCAGATCACAGTTTTGCAGCTTGGCGTAGCTGAGGTTTGCACCGTAGAGAAATGCACGCTTCAAGATAACGCCTTGGAGAGATGCGCGACTGAGGTTTGCAAATCCTAAGACCGCCCCTGACAAATCAGCGCCGACTAGCTTGATGTTTTCTAAATTTACTCCCGTCAGATCAACTCCCCTAAAGTCGCGATCGCCTTCTTCATATCGTCTGAGAAGAGTCTGTAAATCGATGGGGGCACGGCGCGGATCTGAACCTTGCGGAGTCGATACACGTGGAAATGGAGCTTGAGCGATAGATTGATCTTGAAAAACAGCAGAAGATTCAGCAATCATCAGAGTAAGCTCAACAATTGAGAAGAAAATCTTAAAGTCGTCACGGGGTTGACCTCAAAGTCATAGGCTGGCCAGCCATGATGCGGATTAATCGTCAACACATGCATCATCAACACATGCGATGACTGCGACGATTTAGCAAAATGCCGTGATTCTACGGTAAGTCGCGTTCAAGTGGCCCTGAGTCACATCGCCCGGTCGAAGTCACGTCAGCTCAGCTCAGACTCTGGCTACAAACATTACACAGATCTTTACCTCTGTTGTTAACTGTGCCCTTGAAGTGACAAGGCACGACGACAATCACCCATTTCTATACAAAGCGTGAACCCAATTAACAGAACGCAACAACAATCTACGTCATTCTACTGAAGTAAGATGTTCGTCATTTTACTGAAGCGTAAACATTCACAACGATACCCACAACGAACAAGATAACACCGAGATTTCAATCTCTTAGAGAAAAACAGCCGGGAGATCGCGATCGACTTTGGGCGACATCAGTCTTCTACATGACATCGCCCTGAAGAATCACAGCCGGGTTCAGACCGTTGGGGCGATCGCCCCTGTTGGCCGCGCCGCTGCAAAATTCTCTCTAGGCTAGGGCGTCCGGTCAAGGCCAACCGTCGATCAGCCCAGAGCCCATAAACCCAATTGGCAAGGGAGCCTAAAATCGGTAGTTGTGTTGCAGCGTAGACCCAGCCCATATCAAGCGCTTCATACACACGCCGAAAGACTTCTACATTTTGGATGACTGTGCCGTCGGGCAAAATTCCGTGAATGCGACCCATCGCCGTTTCATAATCAATGCCTTGATGGTCATCGGGCTCGTAGTCATAGGCTGCAATATCAACAAATGCAACTCGTCCCCGCTTTGCATCACGCTTTTTCAAGAAATTGACTTCTCGCACACACAAAGGGCATTCACCGTCATAAAGCAGCTTAATGCGCCATGACCGAGCGTCTGCCGTGCTTAGGGCAGGAGCCTGAGAGTCTGATAAAGCCATAGTAAAACCACTTGCCGCAACAATATTTTCTTAACGGTTGAGAGAAATCGAACGTGGAGAAGAAAGAGTCTGAGACGTTAGCCCAAGACCTGACTTCTCTCTTCATCCTGTCTAATTTTAAGAAAAATTACAACCTCTCAGAAATCGCTCTAAATCATCGCTCTAAATCTAAGCGTGTGGTCAAACCTAAAAGAAACGGTGTGCCCCCCAGCAGGGAACACACACTCAGATCGCAGGGTTTAACAATGGCGACCTGCTTACCTGCTCGCATTCACGCTGGAGGAGTTGAGGAAGGAATTGTCGTACCTAGTCGCGTTCAGACGAATAAAATGAGGAGAAGGGTATATTGCCCAACCCATGACACCTGTCTTTACGGGGGTGCTGTTCATCGAAAGGAGATCTCATGCCATATTTGTGCGAGCTTAGCTCAGGTCAGATGCTTTATCTTCGCCAACACGGGACGCAAACCAGCGTCACACTGGCGAGTATGCAGCCTGGGCAGCAGCAGCAGTCAAGCAGTAGCTTCTCGACAGGTGCTTGGGCTGCGCCCCCCGATGTGTTTAGCACGCCGCTGAATGTCATTGTTCGACTGCATACTGCTGGGGGCGATCGCCATCTGCAAATTCAGGGCGGCAGCATCAGCTCCATTCATAGCAGCCCTTCTGTTCGAGACAATCAGCGCATTCAGGTTAACTTCATTGACTACGAGCCTGATTTTGTCATGTCGTCTATGAACTCAGACCCCATGAAAATGGGTGAGATGGAGATGGGTGACATGAATATGGGCGAAATGCGCATGGGCAACATGCAAATGAACATGAAGCCGATGGAAATGCGGATGGGTGACATGGAGTTACACATGGATAACCCCAGTTCTAGCCAGTCAAAGGCTGCTTCTCATGCTGGCCCATCAACAGATACGTTCCCAAAAACCAACCCCATTGCATCCCCAGAAAGCGCCCAAGCCTCTAGAACTTCGGGTCAGCCTTCGGCTCCGTCTCAGTCTGCGCATCCTCGTCGATTTTGTAGTCAGTGTGGCGCACCTGTGACCCCCACCGATCGATTTTGTGCGAGCTGTGGCACCCAGCTCAACGTGTCCTGATCATGAGTTACGTTGAGAAATGCGAGTGTGTCTAGCATTTTGTCGTTGGGGTGGCTGCCACTATCGTAGACTGTCACGGTTGCTCCCCGATGAATTGTGGGTACATCTATAATCACGATTCTCCCGTACGGGTTATGGGGCAATCTGCGCATCACGATGCGTTTAATTTGATGCTCAATAACCGGGTTGAGCACCCTGGTTTGATATGAAAGATTGTCTAAGCTCACTCTCACGCAGTTTAATTGTTGGAGGCTATTGTAATGACCTGGTTACGTTCTCTCTCGGTTCTTCTCATGGGTCTGGGAGGAGGACTCACCGCTGTAAGCACGG
>JBARXP010000400.1:0-21189 GCA_049647405.1 Elainellaceae cyanobacterium
ACACATACTTATATTGTCGCGCATTATTGTTTTTTCATGTGCCCAGAGTGAAAGCAGGAGTAGCTATCCGGCTTGGATCGAGTCAGTCAAAACTTATGTGTGGTGATATCAGGTCACTTGAGCCTACCTCTTGATTGCTCTACCGAGACAATACAGGGGGTGCGTGTCACCTGAAATGAAATAAAACTAAAAATACAGCCCTTCAAATAGAGAGCCGCCGCCAAAAGTCTGACCCAACACCTAGAAGATATAATGCCAAGAACAGATCATCACATTACTTAAAAGTCGTATCTCCCTTCGCGCTTTAAATATTAAGAGATAGTAACGACAGATGTATTTAAGTCAACGCCTGATTCTACAGTGCAAGGAAAAAATGTGTGGGTTAAGGTGCGCGATCGCCGGATAGATTTGCGCGATCGGCATAAATGTTTTGCCCAAGCCGCTTGCATCATTGAAGCTAAGACATCACGGCTCAAAGGCTTCACTAAAAAGCCGTCCAATCCAGGCGTATCTTCTCGCTGAGCCCACATCGGAGAATGAACATCGGTGAGAGACAAGATGGTTCCCCCGACAGCATCTGCAGCGTGGCGCAAATCATTTAGTAGCGGCGCAGGCCACTGATGATGATTGCCCACCAAAATGATCAAATAAGGAATTCCTTGATTCGCTCGTGCTAAGACCTGATCGGTAGACTCGGCAACAATAGCAGGGCACTGTAAAACACCCAATAGCAGATCAACAGACTGCAAGTCACTCGGTTCTCGATCTAAGATCAAGACATAGTCATGAGTAGATTTCATAGTAAAAAATGCATGAGCGTATAGTGCTACACAACCAACTTCATTGCATTTATAGTAAGTGATAGTTTTTTGCACAATCAGAGGATAGATCTGGCCCGAAAGGAAGCGGAGAAGTTGTTTTGAGCTTTAATCACTAAAAAACAACTTTCTTTTTTTTTCGACTTTCAACTAACTTGTTTGAGCCAGAATACAATGAATACTTAAAACTACAATTTTCGGAATTTAAGTTTACTTAAATCAACATATGTCTTAGTCTTGACTCATCTAGCAACTGAGTAAGTATGTGATCAAAACTAAAGTGAACGGTGTGTACCCCCTCCGGAGGGCACACACTCAGATAGCATCGTTTACTTATCGTTACCTACTTGTAGCGATCCTAAATTGCTTGTGAATTGTATGTGAGCAGTGGGGCGGGTTGCGCCCACCCCACTGCTCACGACTCATATAATAAAATTTCTATATTCCACTTGTTGAAGTATCGAACAAAACATGAAAGGAGCCCTCTCAACCTATGAAGCCATTTATCAAGTTGTGCGCCTGATTCCTACGGGCAAGGTGGCGACCTACGGGCAAATTGCTGACTTAGCCGGACTCTCCGGACAAGCTCGCTTAGTTGGCTACGCTCTTTATCGGGTCGATATGGAGCATTCAGACATTCCCTGGCAACGCGTCATCAATGCGAAGGGAGAAGTGTCTCATTCTCCCTTTCGACGCGGTACAGACTATGCCCAGCGATCGCTCTTAGAAGCTGAAGGCATTCAGTTTAATGCTCATGACAAGATTGACCTGCACCAATACCTGTGGCGGCCCGACCCTTTGGGCAACCCAAACGTCTCTCAGAGCGATCGCCATAAGCGCTAAGCCAGAGACTCTTGAGTACAAAACATCAATAATCCATAACCTACTCGCAGTTAAGGCACAGAGCAGTTCTCAAGAAAAATCATAAGATTTTCTAAGCTTCAGATACTAGGCTTCAGATAACGGCCAGTCAATTACTGCAAAAAGTCAGGCAGCTCTTCTTCTTCAGACTCTATGACGGGTAAATCGATGACTGGTGTATCAATAAGAGCCTCCAAGCCATAAATTTCTAGGAAGGCAAGCCATTCATCCGTGCGTTCACGACGCATTTTCGCAAGTTCATCAACTTCTTCATGCCAATTTGGCTCCTCGGTCGGAACATCGGGATTGACTCGCTCAACCCATCCCTCTACGAAAGGATTTCTAGATCGCTCTTGCTCATCACACAACACCGTTAGATTCCACTTATAACTGCGGCGGGGTTGCAGCGGTGGCATATTTTCAGGAATTTCAATTCTGATGATGGCCGGATGTTCGGGAAGACGTACCCTCAACAACGCATCTCCATATAATTCGTATCCCGATTCATCGGCCAAGGCTAACTCAGCAACACCTGCTTCATTGCTACCCCCCAGATCGTTGGTATAAGACGTGAAGAAGTAGAAGACTGGGTGGGATGAAGTGGCTGTGCCGTAATTGTCTTCACGGACAAGCGCTCTAAGCCCCGAGCTTGATGGCGCATCAGAAGCAGTGGCTATTTCTTCACTCCCACATCTCGCATCTCGCACGGCTCCGCCATTAGCTCGCCCCGAGGCCGAACCCTCAGGACGACTGGTGTCAAAAAGACGGCGAATACGCTCACCAATACTTTGTGCCGAGGCAGGCTGCATCGGATAGAGGATTGGCCATGCTGTAGCGGTCAATCCTAGGGTTAATAACGAACCAATAACGATGCGTTTTAGAAAGCGTAGATTTCCACTGTGCTCTCGTCTCATCAGTCTTGACATCCTAGATGATTCAGGTACAAGTATATCGTTACTCACTTCATCGTTGAGTGACTTTTCTGCGCAGCAGGGCGACATCTTGACGTTTCTCTCACGATGCCCCTTCACACGTCTTGCTAACTTGAAAACCCATCGCTTAGACCTAGTTTATCGATGTAGATCATCAATCTCAAAGTCATGAACTTCAACTGGGGTAACAGATTCTGATTGATTGGTGACCTTGGGCGATCGCCCAAGGTTGCGATTGCGAATATACAGGCCGACATAAATCAACGCGGCTAACTGCATCGGAACGACCGCCGCATAACCTTTGAGAAACGGCAGCGAGACATCTAGCTGAGAAAAAGCAGCGAAATAAGCGACTCCTGCCAAACTCAGCGCTACATAAAATCCTCTTTTATATCGAGTTGCAATATTCACGGGCGCTACATCATAAAGTGTTCTTTTTTTGAAGTCGGCATCTCTTAGAGCAAGCATCAGAGAGCCTGACTGCCTGCGACAATTGCGCGCCATGTTGGTTCTGCCCAAGAGAAAGGCCACTGACCACTTCCATAACGGGCGTAGAGTCTCAGCCCGTAATACGCAAAAAATAGGCCGATTGTACCTATTCCCCAAACGGAGGGTCGAAAAGCAGCCAATCTGGAGAACACAGGCAGCGGTCGGCGCACGATCAGCTCAGCCATCGAATGAACCGCTATCAACAAGAAGCTAATAAAGAGAACAGGCCCAAATGCATGGTAGTAGAAGGCCGTAGGCCAATCACCTTGGGCGATCGCCATAAACGAGCGCGTCATTCCACAAGAGGGGCTGATGATGCCAAACACTCGCTGAAATAGGCAAGGGCCTGACGAGAGTCGCAATCCCCAACTGTAAAAAAATGCACCTGCGACAGGCGAAACACAAAATCCCAAAATGGCCCATCGCTTGAGTCGGCCATTTTGGGTTTCTAAGCGTTGAGCAGGCGAAAGAGTGGGTTTACTTAGCACAATGGCGATCGCTCAATCTGTAGTCTCAACTCAAACGGATCTCAACTCAAACGGATCGGCAGGGTTAAAAATTGCTCTAAAACCAGCCCTTTTTCCCCGTGATGTAGGTGCTAACAAACTCGTCGTCTGTCTTTGTCAGATAGATAATGCCTTCCACTAACCCAATAATCGACGTGACTGCTGCACCTACTCCGCAGGTTAATAAAGTGACGAGGAGCATGATGACCCCTTCTTGGGTATAGCCCAAAATGAATTTGTGAACTCCGAAATAACCAAGCAAGATACCGCAAATACCCGCAGCAATTTTTTTATCTGCGCCAGCCGGGGAAGAACCTGTCATTAGCGTTGAATACTCCTAAAGTGTTGAACAGCGGTGTCAATCCTATCGATGGATGCCATTTGTTAAGCCGTTGCGGCCTAATCTTTGAATCTGATTGCTGAGGGGGTGTGGAGTCATTGGGCAAGTTACAAGAGCACTGAACCCTGGCCAACGCTTCGTTCCAACTTTTGTGTTTAGACTCCTGACGCGCGACCTCTAATTTACGGCACTCAAAGGATTACGCAAAAAGTATACCCGTGTTCATCTCTCACATCCCTATTTTATTAAATTCCGCAAGCATGATCTGAACATTATCTGATTAGGAATGGCGTGTGTGCATATTGATGCTGAAGTCGCCCGATCGGATCGCAGGTTAGAATAGCCTCCAAGCCATAATGCAAGGGAGCGAAACTGCATGGATGTTATTCCTGCGATTGATTTGTTGGACGGTCAGTGCGTGCGTTTGTATCAGGGAGACTATGACCAGTCTGAGGTCTTCAGTGCTAGCCCGATCGAAGTAGCGCGCCAGTGGGCCGAACAGGGAGCAACTCGCATGCATCTCGTGGATCTAGACGGAGCAAAAACAGGCAGCCCCGTCAATCAGCAGGTAATCGCAGATATCGTGCGTGCGATCGATATTCCTGTGCAGGTCGGTGGGGGATTGCGCGATCGCCAACGAGTCGCTGAGACCCTAAACCTAGGAGTCGAGCAAATCGTTTTAGGAACGGCAGCAGTCGAACAGCCTCAACTCGTCACCCAGGTCTGCGACGAATTTCCAGGACGCATCATCGTGGGAATCGATGCTCGCAACGGCAAAGTCGCCACTCGTGGATGGATCGAGACCTCTACAGTGGATGCAGACGATCTCGCGCAGCGGATGGCGAGTCAGGGCGTTAGCGCCATCATTTATACCGACATTCATCGAGACGGCACGTTAAAAGGCCCCAACAAAGAAGCCCTCAGAAAGTTAACAGGCTCAGTGTCCATTCCGATCATCGCCTCTGGGGGCGTGAGTTCGGTTAGAGACTTACTGAGCCTGCTGAGTTTAGAAGCCCTAGGATTAACCGGAGCGATCGTTGGACGAGCACTCTATACCGGGGCTATTTCGCTCCCTGATGCCATCCGAGCCGTCGGCAATGGGCGCTGGCAAGATATTTCCCCTGATTTTGGTTCATCAGGGTTGGCCTAATCTATCCAGGTAGTTGCCGATTCAAGCCTCTTGCTTAAACGGCTTCGAGACTGCTCACATCAAGAGCTGGTTTCAGAGTCGGCTTGTACATCGACTGCCGCACCTCAACCATGACTGAGATCAGCCGATCCATTTCTTCACGGGTGTGAAGCGCGTTGGCCGTAATCCGTAGACGCGGCTTGGCGATAAACCAAATCGGAGAAACCCAGATACCGTGCTCAAGCATCATTTTCCGGGCAAAAACCTTCGGATTAGTCTCCGGAGGCAGCAACACGGGGATGACATTGGTTTCCCCGATCGCCTCAAAGTCATGCTCGATTAAGCGCGATCGCAAATATCGAGTGTTTTCTTGCAGACGCTGCACGATTTCTGGATTTTGGCGCACCTGGCGAATGCTCTCCAAGGCGGCGGCAGTAATCGGCGGCGGCAGCGAAATCGTGCCAATCGAAGTCGGCGACACATTCAAGAGAGGCTTGAGCTCAGGCACAGGGCTACTAATCGCAGCTCCTGCTGATGCCGCAAACTTTGAGAATGTGGTCATGATCAGCGGCACGATACCCTTGTCGAGCGCTGCTTGAGGCGTAATCCCAAAATGCTCGTAGATGCCTCGGCCTGTTGCCCCCAAAGCCCCGCTAGCGTGAGCTTCATCCATGACCAAAACACTGCCGGGGTAAGCCGACATAATCTCAATCATTTCGGGCAATGGCGTGATGTCGCCATCCATCGAAAACACCGCGTCAGAAACGACCATGATGCGATCGTCAGGACGAGCATAGCGCTTTAGCTTGCGGGCCAAATCAGCCATGTCGCAATGGCGATAGGCACGTACACGCACCCTGGGACTGTAACCAAACATCTTGCCTGAGCGGGTTCCAGCATTTGTAATCGCTGAAACGATACATCCATGATTAAGGACATCACTCAAGATCAAGGTTTCTCGCGTATTCTGAAAACCCGGCACTGGAATAGCGAGATGACAAAAGGCATCCATCAATGCCTGTAAAGCCATCCACGCATTCAAAAAAAGCTGGGTATGAGGTAAATGCTTAAACTCAGAGATTTCGTTTTCAAGCTGACGATGGAGATCGATGCGACCACTGAGCACTGAACAGGAACTGTTAGATGTTCCATATTGCTGGATTGATTCGATCGCCGCCTGCTGCACAGCTGGGTTTTGGACTAAGCCCAACACATCATTGGTGCAGAAGGTTAAAACTTGACGACGCTGCCCTGTAGCGGCTTCTTCAATATCAACTAAATTACCTGATCGCCCATGACTAATATATTCATCGGGATCAAGTCCACTCTCATACCAACGCTGGACATACTCTTGAACAACTTGCACGATTAAACTCCCCTCACCTTTTACTCTGGTAGACTGCTGCTTGCTGTTGGCTCCAACCCAACCCGTAGTGCTGTCCCACAAGTGTGGGCTGGCGACGCCGAGGCTGATTCAAAGAGCGATCGCGATGCTCATTGCTCCAGAATTGAAGCAACAAACAGCCAATCACCTTGCAAACGCCTTGACTTCGTTCAAAGCCAAGGGTCTGCCGATGGATCGGATATGCACGAACAATACTTGTCATCAATGGCTCTCACCTAATCTGAATCTGCCAAAAACTCACTAATCTGTGAGGCAATGGTGTGACAGTTCTATAAATTCGACATATAGCAAAACCAACGCCACAGCAATGCAAAGTCATCCTCACACCTTAGTCCCTGTTTCGGTTTCAGGGAGCGACACAGCAGAAAGGCTAGCCTGAGAACGAGACACGGAGGCTTGCCGAGAGAGACTAGGTATATCTGAGGATTGTTTTGATTGTTGCACAAATTGCTCGTACTGCCGGACGATCACCCGTTGAAGCGCGATGATTGCGGGATTAATTTCAACAAACCGCTGTTCTGGGTTACGGCTGTAAATGCGCTGTTCACTTTCCATCATCTCGATATCCTGATCGAGAAACTTGCGCAGCATAAACCGTTGAACGACTAGGCTCAAGATCGGGCGAAGGGGACGAATCAGCCATTTGGGTAGATTGAGCTTGAAAAAGAATAAGGCAAATGAGCGGCTCTCAGTCAGCCCTACGGGTAACCGCATCAAATAAACCGAGGAGACCCCTTCTAAAGAACTCGCGTAATGGGGGTAACGATAGTGAATGGAAATAGGCAGAGTCGTAACCTCATCAGCCCGCTCACATAACCCCAAAAACTTGGCCAAATGGCCTTTATATGAGACGTTATACTTCGCAAAAACGGATGCATCTGTTGCCTGTAGCTCTAGCAGCGTTGGGTCAAACCACCCTTGCAGCTCTTCGTGCAAAAAGCCATGAAACACATCCATTGCGTTTTCGTTGCAGATTGAGAAGTGAGCCCCAAACTCAGCGGTAATCGGCACCATGAGCCAGTCGTCGCTGTTATATTCAGCAATGTCAAGAAACGGACATTGATCTGCTAATGTCTCATCGCCCGGAAAAACCCAGATCAGGCCATATTTTTCGCGCACGGGGTAGCTTCGCACCGACGCACAGGGAAGTTTTTGATCGGCGGACAGATAAGGAATGCCTGTACAAGCCCCATTAGTGCCGTCAAATGTCCAGCCGTGATAGGCGCAGGCCAAACTTTCTCCCTGGACTTTGCCGCAATGAAGCTCAACTCCACGATGGGGACAGCGATCTTCTAGAATGTGGACGATCCCAGAGTCGTCTCGATAAACAGCCAATCTCTGCTCCCAGACGACCGCAGGCTTAACCTGTCCGGGCTTGAGCTGCTCAGACCAATCTATGGGATACCAATAATTTGGATTAATGCCGACCTGTCGAATCACCGAGGGAACGGCTTGGCTTTTTAATGTCGTTGCCAGGTCCATGACTGCCTTCATTCAGCTTGAGCCTTACCTATTATTGAACATTTATTTGAACGATTGGAACTATGAATGTAACCGCAAATGGAAAGCCTTGTAACGTTAACCCAAAGGGTGCGATCGCCCGAAGCCTTTGAATTGAATGTTCTTCTCTCTATCAGCAGAAATCATTAGAACATCCATGCAACGCATCCGAAGATATTTTGAATATGTTAGACAAAGCTCATCTCTATCATTTTCTATTTTGACAGAGATAAGTCCTCCTTAGTCTTCACCCAAACGGATCAGCCCTCTCTACCCAATAAGTCATGATTAGCGTGACATCCGTGATTAGCGTGACATGGAAGTTCATCATGGAGATGAAAAATCAATGAGAACTACCAAAATTCATCCTCGCAGCCCACAAATGCGACACGAGAGTCTGAATAAGGCGTTTGAGAGATTCATAGGCGTGTGTTGAGAGTGGCTTGAAAAAGATCTTAAGGGATTATCTTCGAGGTTAAATCATAGATTCGTCAATGATTCTAGAATAAGCGTCTTGTTTTCATAGACTCATATGTCATAGCAATAAAAATGTGTTTTAGGACACTTCAAAAAGTGTGACAGTGTCAAAGATACAGATTTTCATTTCGAGCAACGTAGTTAAAGTGAGAATTCTGCGCTTTCCCAATCCCCCAAAGAAAGACTGAAGCAAACAAAGACTGAAGACGATCAATGCCTGAGAAGTTGTGAGATCAGATTTTTTGAGAAATCGGTGCATCGTTTTCCAACAGCCTGCATTATTCCAAACAGCTTCCATTGCAGTGATTTCAGTCGGGTCGGGCTTCTTGGTAGGGTAATAACGTTGCGATTGAGCTGTTTTAGGTGTTTCAGAGTCAAAACTCATGCCGCTTCCGGTCAATGTTTCCCGCAGAACGTCTATCCCTGCTCCGCCCAGATTTGTGCAGCTATGTGTGCTGATCGCAGCGGGGTGTTTGACGACGATGACAGGGGGAATTGTCTCGCCTGTGCTGCCCGAAATGGTGCAGCAGCTTGATCTTGATCTGCGGTGGGCGGGTCTTTTGGTCAGCATTCACGCGTTGGCGATCGCCCTATTTACTCCTGTGTTTGGCATTGTGGCCGATCGCATTGGCAAGTTGAAAGTGATGCTGCCTGCGCTCTTTTTCTATGCCATCTTTGGTGTCGCTGGCGCGTTTATGCCCACCATGAACTCCCTGTTGGCGGTGCGGGTGGGGTTAGGCATCTCTAGTGCGGCGATCGCAGCGGCCAGCATTGGTCTGCTCGGCACCATGTACGAGGGAGAAGCTCGAACCCGCATTCTGGGCTACGCCACGAGCGCAATGACCACAGCCAGCGTCATGATTCCTCTCGTCGGAGGATGGGTCGGGTCTTTCAACTGGCACTATTCTTTTTACCTTTACAGCCTCAGCATTCCAACTGCTATCGTGGCACGGCTGCTATTGCGGGAAGGGCGATCGCGCAATAGCACCGTAGACACCAGCCAAAATAAGCTGCTGGGGCAAACAATTCGCCAGTCTCAGGTGCTCAAACTTTATCTCACCATTGCCATCGCCGCTGGCATTGTTTACACCGTGGTCATCTATACGCCGCTATATCTCAAAGATGCCATTGGGGCTGGCCCTGCCCTCAACGGGTTTGTGCTGGCGATTCGAGCTGTGGGTGCAGCGCTTGTTTCGGCTTTTGTCGCGAGTCGTTTGGCCAACCGCATTGGGTCTCGCCGCACCATTGGCATTGGGTTTATCGTCATGGCTCTGATGCTGGGCACCATTCCCCTGCTACACGACATTCGCTGGATTATTCCAGCGGCGATCGCCTTTGGCATGGGCTTTGGGGTCACCGTTCCCAACATCTACGACATGCTGGCCACGCTATCGCCGCCAGAAGTGCGCTCTAGCGTATTGGCGATCGGCACGGGGGCAAATTCTCTCGGCCAATTTATGTCTCCTATTTTGCTTGGCCCCTTATGGACAGCCATCGGTATCACTTCAGTGTTTTATGCAGCCGCCGGAGTCGCATTAACCCTCGGTTTGCTGCTAGGATTTCAGTCACAGCGGTTCAAGAATCAGCCCTTCTGAACTGATGGAGTAGCGAAGTGAAGGAGATTGACCTGAATGAACAATTGCATCTTAATGGCCGACATCATCAAAGACCCTCAGCTTCGCTACACGTCAGACACCCAAACACCAATTGCTGAAATGGAGATTCAGTTTGAGGCGCTGCGCACTGGTGATGCACCAGAAACACTGAAGGTGATTGGGTGGGGCAACCTAGCACAAGAAATTCAGGAGCGGTGTCACCAGGGCGATCGCGTTCTCATCGAAGGCCGCATCAGCATCAATTCCTTCGATCGGCCTGAAGGCTTTCGCGAAAAGCGCGCCGAACTCACCGCCCAGCGCATCCATTTTGTGACCAGTGCAGGCGAGTCTTTGCCCAACCTGGCGGGTTCTAGCAGCGACTCCAGCAGTAGCCGAAAGACCAGCAGTGCAGCCAGTTCTAGCGATCCCGCACCCAAGACCACTGCGCCTACGCCTGCGCCTCAACCCACACCTTCTCCAGTAGACTACGATGACATTCCGTTTTAGGGCCGTTTCAGAGCCGTTTCAGGGCCATTTTAGGGTTCTATGCCATGCGTTCGAGACTCTCCAAACAGCAGCAGTCATTAAACCTTTGTGTCAAACCCTAACCTTCTTTGAAATATTCAGTAAGGTTAAGTGAATCTTCGTAAGGTCGTGGGGTGCAATCAGCAGCATCAAACTGGGTGACTCTCGTCAGCCGCTCTGGCTGATATTCCTGTGATAGTATTTGTGTACTAAACATTTCCTGGGCGCGAGTGTATATCAAGCAGGTTGAGTTATCTCACTTCAAGTCGTTCGGTGGCACAACCCAGGTTCCGCTGAAAGATGGCTTTACGGTCGTCTCAGGGCCAAACGGTTCAGGGAAGTCAAATATTCTAGATGCGCTGCTTTTTGCGCTAGGGCTATCTAGCTCGAAGGGAATGCGGGCTGATCGGCTGCCCGATCTCGTCAACCAAGGCTACAGCAGCGGTCGTCGCCAGACCCTAGAAGCCAGTGTCACCGTCATCTTCGATATTAGCGATATCCCTGAGGCGTTGCTAACACCGGAGGATGACCCAGAGCCTACCGCCACAGCTTCACCCAGCGGTGCGTCCACTGCCAACAGCGGTTCGAGCAAGCCTTCGCCCGAAGATGGCCCTTCGCCCGAAGATGGCCTTCTCGCTGACTCCTCTGCCGACTCCTCTGATGTTCAGGGTGCTGAGTCGGTGGAGGCTGAAGTGAGCGGTGGCGATCGCCACACCCATGCCGCGAGTCAAAACGGTGCCTTACCCCACACACCAGAGTCAAACGGCAAGCTTCCCCAACGAGAATGGGCCGTCACGCGGCGGCTGCGGGTGACCCCTCAGGGAACGTATACGTCTACCTACTTCATTAACAGCGAGTCTTGTACGCTGACCCAGCTTCACGATCAGCTACAGCGGTTTCGGGTCTATCCTGAGGGCTACAACGTCGTGCTCCAGGGAGATGTCACCAGCATTATTTCGATGAATCCCCGTGAGCGCCGAGAGATCATTGACGAGCTTGCTGGCGTGGCGTCTTTCGATCGCAAAATTTACCAAGCCAAAGACAAGTTAGAGGCGGTCAGAGATCGAGAAGATCGGTTTCGCATTGTCGAGCGGGAGCTAACCGATCAGCGCGATCGCCTCGCCAAAGATCGCATCAAAGCCGAAAAATATCAGCGATTGCGACAAGAGTTTCAAGCCAAAACCCAGTGGGAACTGGTCTTATCGTGGCGGCAGCAGCAGCAGCAGGTCGAACAAACCGAAGCTCGCATCGTCACCAATCGGCAAACGATTGCCACATTGATTGAAGAGATGCAGACTCAAGCCAAGACCATTGAAGCGGCGACAGTCGAACTTGATCGGCTCAATGCCCGTGTTAAAGCCTTGGGTGAAGATGAGCAACTCGCCATTCAGGGAACTCTTGCGACGCGGGAAGCCGAGCTAAGACAGCTACAGCGGCAAGAACATGACCTAGCAGCGGCCTATCAAGAGCGAACCCTAGAGCAAGAGCGCACTCAGAGGGAGATGGTAGAGCATAGACAACAGCTAGAGGCTCTCGTGGCGGAGCAACAGCGCCAAGGGCAATCTCTGACTCAGCTAGAGGGCGATCGCACCGTAGCCCAGCACGATCTAGACCAGCAGCGCCAAGCAGCCAGCGAGGTTGCCGCTGCGTCTCAAGCCTGGGTCAACGAGCAGACGGCCCTGCGCCATCAGATTGAAGATTTGCTAGGGGTTCTTGACCCTCAACGAACCGAACAAGCGCGGCTGCAAGAACGCATGAGTCAATGGTCTCAGTCGATTCACAAACAAACCGAATCTCTGAGTGCGATCGCCCACGACCTCCAAGACCATCAGCAGCATAAAGGTCAAGCAGAAGCCGCCCACCGCACATGCATCGAGCAGGTGCAGGCGATCGCCCAACAGATTGCGGCCTTAGAGGCTGAGGTTCAAGTTCAGCGCGACACGCGCGATCGCCTCCTGGAGGAACAACGCCAGAAGCAGCGCCAACTCGACAAGCTTGAAGCCCAAGCCCAGGCCATGCAAGAGTCTCAGGGCACCTACGCCACCAAAATTTTGCTTCAGACGGGGTTGCCCGGTGTCTGCGGGCTCGTGGCCCAGTTGGGCAGGGTCGATTCGCACTATCAAAGAGCATTAGAAATTGCTGCTGGAGGACGCCTCGGGCAGCTCGTGGTGGAAGACGATCAGGTCGCAGCAGCGGGGATCGCACTGCTCAAAGAAAAGCGTGCCGGACGAGTCACTTTTTTGCCGCTCAACAAAATCAAGGCACCCCGAACCAACACCACCTCCACCTGGAACCGACCTGAAGGGTTCATCGACTATGCCGTTAACTTGATCGACTGCGATCGCCCCTATCGTTCGATCTTTGCCTACGTTTTTGGCAACACGGCAGTCTTTAACGATCTCAGCACAGCTCGTCGCTGCATGGGGCAATATCGCATGGTCACCCTAGATGGAGAGTTGCTAGAAACCAGCGGAGCCATGACCGGAGGCAGTCTTTCGGGGCGTCAGGGCAGCCTCCACTTCGGCACAGCCGAGTCGGGCGAGTCGTCTGAGGCGATCGCCCTGAGGCAACGCCTCGAAGAAATCACCGCCATTCTCGATCGATGTGATGGGGCGATCGCCCAAGCTCAGGTGCAGCTCAACGAAAAAACCTCGGCTCTAGAAGTTGCCCGCCAGCAGCAGCGCGATGCTCAGCTTACCCTCGATCGTCATAGTCAGCAGATTGAGCTGCTGACCACGCAACACCAACAGCTTGCGACCCAAGTTCAAGAGCAGCAGCACGAGCGAGAACAAGCCCAATCTCGATTAGCGGAGTTAGGGCAAACCATTCCTCCTTTAGAAGCGTCTCTGCAACAGCAGCGTCAAACCCTCTCAGACCTAGAAGCGTCCCAAACCCACAGCGAATGGCAACGGCTCCAAGTCACCATTCGAGAAAAAGAGGCTCACCTCAACGAGGTACAGCTCGCCTACCGCACCGTAGAGCAGCGGCTGCAAGACTTACAAAATCAGCAGCAGCGGCTGCAAGAGCGGATGCAGCAGGGAGAGCAGAACATTCAAGCGAGCCGCGCCCAACAGCGCCAGCAGCTCAGTCAGCAATCTGCCCTGCGAGAGCAGCAGCGCAATTTAACAGAGCAGATTAACGGTCTCAAAACTCAGCTCACAGTCTTAGAACAGACCCTGGCCGTAGAAAAACAAGTGCGCGATCGCGCCGAGCGCCAACTCCGCGAACAGCAAACCCTCCAACAGCAGCAAGAGTGGCAGTTACAAAAACTCCGCGACACCGGAGAAACCCTTCAAACCGATTTGCTGAGCCAGCGCAGTCAGCTCAAGACTCAAGCGACAGAACTTCCCAAACCGCTGCCTCAAGTCCCGGAAGACCTTTCCCTTGAGGTTCTGCAACAAGAGCTGCGATCGCTCCAAAAACGGATGCAGGCCATGGAGCCCGTGAATATGCTGGCCCTTGAAGAACACAAGCGCACCCAAGAGCGGCTTGAAGAGCTAAGCCAAAAGCTCACCACTCTCCAAGAAGAAAGAACTGAGCTTCTACTGCGCATCGAAAACTTTACAACGCTTCGTCAGCGAGCCTTTCGCGAAGCCTTTGATGCCGTCAACGAAAACTTTCAGACCATCTTTGCTGAACTGTCAGACGGCGACGGATACCTCCAGCTCGACAGTTCAGACGATCCGTTCAGCAGCGGCCTCAATCTCATTGCCCACCCCAAGGGTAAGCCTGTTCGTCGTCTTGCATCGATGTCTGGGGGCGAAAAATCGCTCACCGCTCTCAGCTTTATCTTTGCCCTCCAGCGCTATCGGCCTTCTCCCTTCTATGCCTTCGATGAGGTAGACATGTTCCTTGACGGGGCAAATGTAGAGCGTTTAGCTAGAATGATTAAGAAGCAAGCTCAACAAGCGCAGTTCATCGTCGTCAGCTTGAGGCGGCCTATGATCGAGTCTTCTGAACGAACGATCGGAGTGACCCAGGCACGTGGAGCCTACACTCAAGTTTTAGGCATCGAACTTCCGCAACAAGCAGCTTCAGTCTGAACGTTAGGGGTGAACCTCAAGGATTGTGTGACAGAGAGAGGCTTTCTAGGTCGGGCAATCTCATGGCTCAACACAGAATCTGAAATCCGTGCTTAGGTGTCGTGAATTCCGAACCCTCAACCGATCTGTTTGGCTCAATAGATGCACAACGACTCTGTTATGATGGCCTAACTGCCATAGCAGTCTGTCGTAATATTGACTACGACAGCAGCTCATAGTCGAGCCATAGAATTAGTCCAGAAACTACCCTAAATTTACACAAGATTACTCAACTACATAGTAGGCTAACTCGATCCGAGATTAGGACTCGCACATGACCTTCGAACATTCTTGCCAACGCGTAGATATTTTAGGAACCCAGGTGATCACGCGCGACACCGGAAAGCGCCTCGGCATTGTTACCCAGCTTTGGGTTGACATTGACAGCCGTGAAGTCGTTGCGTTTGGTCTGCGAGAGAATATGCTGTCTGGTGTTTTGTCCAACATCCAGCAAACCATGCTGTTAAGCGATGTCCGCCAGCTTGGAGATGTTGTGCTCGTCGATGATGATACCGTTCTCGATAACGAAGTCGATGTCGAAGCCTTTAGTAGCCTGATCAACTGCGAAGTCATCACAGAAACTGGAGAATTGCTGGGCAAGGTACGCGGCTTTAAGTTCAGCGTTAAAGATGGTCGAGTCATCTCTATCGTCATTGCCTCTCTCGGAATTCCTCAGATTCCTGATCAGCTGATCAGCACCTATGAGTTATCGATGGACGAAGTGGTCAGCAGTGGCCCCGATCGCCTGATTGTGTTTGAGGGCTCAGAAGAGAAATTAGTTCAAATGTCTGTTGGCGTGCTAGAGCGACTTGGAATCGGCGCTGCCCCCTGGGATCGTGAGGAAGATGACTACTATGTCATGCCAACCTCGCCTGCTAACCAGCTAGGCACAGGGGTTCCGGCTACACCGCCGCCCCAAGCAATGCAGGCTCCCGCAGCAGAAGCCCAAGAAACCTGGAGCGAAGACAACTGGAGTCAGCAGCAGCCCTTGCCAGAGCCTCTGCGCATACCAGAGCCAGTCTATGAAGAAAATAACTGGGGCCAAGAGCCCGAGCCCCAACGCGAAGCGGCTTATCTCGATGCTCCCTACGCTGACTACCAGGAAGAGCCTCAAAAAGAGCTAGAAGACGAGTCGCCCTACGAAGATTACGATGTGACTTCAGATGCCTGGGGCGATGATGAAAATCCGAAACCCTACGAAGCGCCCAGAGTTAACATTCCTGAAAAGAAGCGGGTTGTCGAGTACGAAGAAGAAACTGACTACTAAGTTCTCCAAGAATTCGTCTCGAATCAGTCACCTCGAATCAGTCGCCTCGAACTAGTCGTCTCAAGTCGCTCACGGCCTGAGAAAATTTTTCAGCGAATATTTTTTGATGTTCAGGGAGAATGTTAATCAGGGAGAAACGTTTCGCTTGAGGCGAACCAGACCGATGCGTTCTTAAAGTCTCATAGGCAGCAAGGCAAGCGCAGTCGCTCGCCTAACATCACACATTCGCCAAACCGTCTGCCAAACCGTCTTCAGCATTCGACCATCACGAAGAATGGTCTTTTCGCGACGGGTGCCCGTGCCAACTGCGATCGCCATCATGGTCATATTCTTTGCGGAGCAGATCGTTGACCTCGCTGATCGTCCCTGTAGAAGGAACCCAGTTAGAATTCACATCTGGAAAATCAACTTTGCAGTTCTCGCATTTCTTCTCTGACGAAAAGCGAATCGGACACCAAAACGACTCGACATTCCTCAACATTTCTGTGCCTAGAGACCAGACGCCTGTCATCCAGTCGCAATATAAGCACCAGATGAGATCGTAGCCAATCAGTCCTTCAAACTTTTGGCGCGACACATTAACCCAATCTTTGGCATCATAGGCCGGGAGCCGGATCAACCCAGTCAAGGGCGGGTAGACGATCCATTCTGCTACTCGCACAATCCAAAACGTCGGCACAGCCAAAGCCGTAATCCACAAGGCCGCGTGATTCCGCCATTTGCCGACGATTTTGCCAAGGGTCATGTGCATCGATACAGTTTTGGTTTGGGGCGATCGCACACGTTCATCCACAAACGTCCAAGCCATGACCGCGCTCACCTCTGCGGCAACAGCGACAACGATGCCCCAGCCGCCGAGCTTAGACACACTGACCACGAGCGGCAGTACCGTAAAATACGCGACTACGGCGTCTAACCCAGGGGCATGGGTTAACCGTTGAGAAATAGGCTTCGTCCAGGTTCCTAAAAGAGGAATGCTTTGCAAAATGAGTGCGCCAAGCAACAGCGCGCTGGTAAGGCCAAGGTAAAGCACGAAGGTCGAGAGTAGAGTCATGGTAGGAACCCTTAATAATATGGGCAATCAATTTAGGAAATCGTTCAATCATTTCTGATCGAAGATGAGCGAAAAGCCTTCGATCTGGCAGAGTCAACGTCATAAGAAACAGCAGTTCTGACCTCTGACAATCTAGAGATTTGATTGGAGAATATCTTGCTTTGGGATGAACCATCAAATCAAATCGATTGTGAGACAGCGTCAAGATCATGATGGCGAAGGAGCATCTTCTGGAGAGGATGCGATCGCAGAAGATACTTCAGATACTTCAGCGGCAGGCGGCAGCACAACGAGCACTGCTGCACCCGCAGCTTCAAGCTGATGGCGATATTGTTCAGCCGTGGCTCGATTTAACCCAGTTGCAACCACACTCAAAGGGTGCTTAACAAGGTGAGCAGCAGATACGGCATCATGGGAAGTCAGCGTTTGAAGCAGCTGTTGAATGTCGGTCTGGCGATCGCCCAAAACGCTCTTTAACAAGACATCATAGGTCGGTTCTTCTGACGTGTTGGCAGGAATTTCTGCCAGATTTTTGTCGGTAGGATAATCTGTAGCCCGATCGCTCATTTCTGAATCGCTCGTTTCTAAATCGCTCGCTTCTGAGTCGTCTTGTAGGTTTTCTGTGGGTTGATTTTCGAAAGGATGCGGAGTTGCATTGTCGAGCAATCGCTGGGCATTAGCATATCCCAAGGTGAAGACATAAAACATCCCCCCCGCATCGTCAACCTGAAACGTGGCGTTGAAGGTGCGGGCTCGGTCATCTAAATACAGACGGGCGCGATCGCCCGACAGTTGAGCGGCTTCGGCAAAGTCAAACACTGAGATCTTGCCCTGGCCTTGTTTCACCAAGTTGAAAAATGTGGTGCGGAGGCGATCGCGCTCTTGGCAGCGAGCATCGGTGTGTAGCCCCCCAACGAGCCACACGCCGATGGCAACTGGGGGCAGCCCTAAAATGGTCAGAGCAGCAGTTGCATTGCTTTTATCTTCTTGAGACACCTCCGAATTAAAAATATCGAGGATCGTCAAGACACAAACAGGAACCCCGATTAGTAGCATCAGTCCGGCGATCGCCTTTTTCAAAACTCTCATTGGGGCGGCTTCATTCAATAAAGATTACGGTTAAGACAGGGTTAAAAATAACGATAAACCCGATCAGGCTTGCTCCTCATTATGCCTGAAGGGTCTCCACTCGATAAAATAACGAGGCGTGGCTCAACGAAAATACCATGACCCCAGATGATGTTACGGTTCTGCTCAACGAACTTTTCGAGGAAGGCGTGCGCTGCAACCCCCCTGAAAGTTGGCAAGTTGAAGACGGAAACTCTCGATTGCTGCTGCTGCTCTCAGAAGACCAAACGTGGCTGCGAGTGCTGATTTCCATTGCTCAGGCTCAAGATGCTCAACCTTTTTTGCAGCAGCTCTTAGAAGCCAATTTCGATGAAACCCAAGAAACTCGTTATGCACTCTACCAACAGGTCTTGTGGGGGGTGTTTCAGCACCCTGTTGCAACCCTGACCCTTGAAGATTTGAGACAGGCGATCGCTCGACTTGTGCAGATGCAACGCAAAGGCTTGTCAGACACCTTTAACCAAGTCGCTGAAGCCCAAATTCGGCAAATTATTTATGCTGCTAAGCTACAGGGGCAGTCGTTAGAGTCAACCATGAAAACCCTAGAACGGTTTTATCACGAAGGGGTCATGGGCGAGATCAGTCAAGAAGCCGACCAGCGAGATACGGTTTTAGAGGCGTGGCGCTATCAGCTAGAGCGATTGTGGAATGAAGTGGCCGATGAGGCGTAATGGTAACCGTGTTCTATGACCGTAGACTATAACCTTGTCATTCTTGGCGGTAGTGTGACGGCTCGATATGCTGCCGAGTTAGCGCGTCGATTAAAAGCGCGGGTTGCCCTAGTCGAGCCCCATGAATCTGCCCGAACATTGCTAGACACTGCACTACTCAGCAGTGAAACCGAAGCACTGGCTCTACAGGCGGCTCAGCAGGTTTCCTCTGGAGATTGGCAAGAGTGTAGCCACTGGGGCCATCGGGTTAGCCGACATCAGATGCAGCAGCGATCGCTCGATTCTCTTGCCATGTTGGGTATTGATGTGGTGATGGGCGGGGCAGAGTTTTGTCGGCGCGACGGCGATGTCGGGGTGTGGGTCAAAGGCAATAAGGGAAAGGGCGATCGCTGGCTCATAGCCCACAGCTATCTGCTCTGCCCAGGGTCAGTGCCCACTCTGCCACCCATCACCGGACTGATTGATGTGCCGTTTCTCACGTTAGATGACGTGCTGGCGCTAAAGCCCAGCCAGCCAGCCCTCCCCCTCGACGGACACTCCCTCATTGTGGGGCCGTCGCCCCGTGCCGTAGAGCTGGCTCAAACCCTGGCTCGGCAGGGCAAAACCGTGACTCTTTTGGTAGAGTCTAAACGGTTTGGAGACGGGTGGGATGCTGATGTAGCACGACTATTGCTGGCCCACTTGGAGGCAGACGGAGTCGCCGTACAAACCGGAACTCAAGCGCTGCAAGCCAAGTCGATTGATGGGCAGGTGTGGGTGCAGACCACCCAGCGGGCGATCGCCGTTGATCATTTGATTTTTGCAACCCAGCGACAGCCGCTCTTAGGTCATCTTCATCTGGGCGCAGCAAACATAGACTTAAACGATGGATTTGCTGGGGTGAATCAGAAGTTGCAAACCTCCCACAAACGCATCTATGCCTGCGGTGACGCGATCGCCCCAGACTTGACGCCCAATCAGATCCGCAGTCAGGCCGATGTCGCCGTTCGCAACAGCTTATTTTTGCCGACGCGCATTTACAATTCCCAATCGACTCTGACCCAGATCAACACCGTTCCGGCAGTCGTTCACATCGGAGCCACAGAGATCGCAGCACGGCAGCAGTGGGGCGATCGCCTCGGTGTTGTGCAAGCGCAACTATTGATCACCAATCGTGCGGCCCTAGAGCACAAAACATCTGGCTTCTGCAAACTCCTGCTGCGTCCCAATGGCACCATTCTGGGTGGTCACGCGGTAGGCGGCGAAGCCGGGGAATGGATAGGGGCGATCGCCCTAGCCATGCAACACAACATTCCCTTTCAAAAACTGGCGACGATTCACGCCCCTTCGGCGACCTTTGCAGAGGTGCTCAATCAAATGGCATTAGACTGGCAGACCCAAAAACTGGAGGGCGATCGGCTCCGGTTTAACCTGTTAGAGCTAGCCATGAACTGGCGACGAGACTGGAGCAACAGTCGATAGCATCACCTGTTCGCCTGCCCGTTGCCCTGCATGTCAACCCATATAAAAAGCCCCGCATCGCGAGGCTGATCAAGATTTGACATCTTGTGCGGATAGGTTGTGTTTATATATTGCATTCAGTGCTTCACCATCGACTGAATCGCTCAAAACTTACATATCGCCTCGATTAGCTGCGAGCAAGAAGATCACGATTGGCCCAGAAATCATAATTGCTGCGACCAAGGTTAGCTGAACGACTGCTTCCCAATTAACGCCACCGATAATGCTGGTGATAGAATCCATTGCTCCTCCCAAAACGACCCGGTAAGGGTAATGTAACGCCTGACGCATATTTTACCTGATGACATGCGTCCTACAGCAGCTTAATTTTGGAGCCTCATGTTTCGTAATAAGTCGCACGATATGATGAAGGCAGAAACCCTTTGAACGCAACAGTGCGATTCATCTCTATGGCAACGTGGCGCTGTATTCAAGGCTGTGGAGCCTGTTGCTATCTTAATCCTGCTGAGCGACCTGAGCTGAGCGACTACTTAAAGCCTGAGCAGCTTGAAGAATATCTCAAGCTCGTGGGTGAAGATGGCTGGTGCATTCATTTTGACTCGGCTAATCGTCAGTGCCGCATTTATGATCAGCGCCCTCGATTTTGCCGAGTCGAGACAGAAACGTTTCAGGAAATGTATGATGTCAAGCCGGATGAGCTAAATGACTTTGCGATCGCCTGTTGCGTAGAGCAAATCGAAGATATGTATGGCGATCGCAGTTTAGAACTGCTGCGATTTGAGAAAGAAGTGGGTCTTTGACTGCTCTCCCAGCAACCCTAACGGGTATGCAGTGAGATTCCCGCTTCACTGGCTCACGCCTAGATATCCAAGCAAGCCTGGATATCCCCGGTCAGAACGCCTCCACGGGCTGTTTGCTTAACGTCCACGACACGCCCTGCCGCTGACGG
>JBARXP010000401.1:0-5324 GCA_049647405.1 Elainellaceae cyanobacterium
AGAGATAAGGACGGTGACTATGAGGCGGTTATGCAAGAGGGATTAATAGGTTCTAACGTATTAGAAAAAGACCTACAGCTATCGTCTGATTTTGGAAAAAAATTAGCATCTAGTGGTAAGAAAGGTATCGGTAAATTAGATGACCTTGCTAGACGTGCATACTCTGGTTCGGATAACGCCATGAAATTAGCTGCCTATAAAGCGCTAAAAGAAACTGGCTACAACCATGAGGAGGCTGTACAAAGAGTTTATGAAGGATTCCAGAACTACGCATCAGTAGGTAAGATTTGGGATTTAGCTAGTAAATTACCTGTATGGGGTTCTGATTATGTGAAGTTCCAAGGCGACCTTAACCGTATCGTTAAAAATGCGGTAAGTAAAAGGCCATTAACTACTATGTCGTTCTTATACGGACTTAGCGGTCTGGCCGGATTATTAAGTCGTGCCTCTGGTGAAGAAGAAGAGGAGAGAGCTATTAGAGAGGGTAGAAAGTTTATACCTAAGATACAAACATTTGTTGGGGATTTCCCATTAGTGTTCAGGGTAGGTGATAGCGAAGTTAATTTAGCTCGTTACATTTCTCCTTTCTATAAATATGATAAAGGTGCCGAACATTGGGTTGAAAGGGTGAGTCAATACTCTCCTATAAACCTGAACGTAGATGAAGATACAAGTGAAGTAAGGGTAGTACCTTCTGACGTTGCTATCGGTTCTATTTGGGCAGCATTTATGGATAACAAGGATTTCCGTAACAAGATAATCTCTGACCCTAATTATAATATCTATACCGGCTCTACAGCTAGTGAGGGACAAAAACTTACTAATAGGGTTATGTACGTCCTTAGAAGTCAAGTACCTTTATTCTCGTTCGGTAACGATTTAGTATTGTCCGGAGCATTTGGGGAAGACTACTACGGTAGGGACACTAACCCTGCTAAAGTATTGGCATCTAGGATTGTTAAAATCCAAACATGGGATGAAAGTACTACGGCTAAACAAATTGTAAAGGATTTGAAAGGTATTGATTACGCTGCTAAAGGATTAAAGACCAAGAGGTCTTCTATAGGCAATAACTATAATAAGGAAGTGGCAACTTTGAATCTAAAATTACAGTCCGGTGATATCACTAAGGATAAGTTCGATAACTCAATGAAGAGTCTGTCAGATGACTTCGAATCAAGAAGTGCTGCATTGGCCGAGAAAGAGGCGAGACTACAAGAAGAGTTTAATACTCTACATGAAAATGTAAAAGCATTAGGTGTAGATTTTAAAACTATATTAAATAAGGCTAACCCTTAAATAGAAAAACCCCCAACCAATTAAGGAAGGGGGTTATTTTTTATGGGAATGTTTCAGAATATCCGCAATCCACGTTTTTACAACTTTGCCTAGCTCCCATGTAAATAGGTTCGCTAACAACAGAGGCTTGCGCACACTCTGGGCAGTCGAACACCTCTTGCCCTTTGTACGGATTACTTTCACAATCTTCGGACAGCCATAGGTATGAGGTTATCCTACCTCTTATCATACTAACGTATTGACTGTAATTATAAACTCCCATAGAAGGGTCGTATATCTTACCTCCTTTGTTTACAATCCAATGGCTACGGCCATCGTCCCAAATAACCTTCATTATAGAATGAATTGGTATAGGTCTATTTTTATAAATCCTCGTCAACTTATTTTCGGAAGAAAAACCTAACTTGCTTATAGCATTTGATACATCCTTTGTAGAGGTTTTACCACTTTTACCGAAAGCCTTTATAGACTCTTCTAACTCTACTCCTGTAACCATAGCTACGCAAGATTGTCCACATAAGTTGCTACCCTTTGGTTGTCTTACGTATTTCATATTACCTTGATGTTTACAGCCTTTACGTGAGGATTAACTCCTGATAGAACGGCTATATCGTTCAATGCTTGGGCTATACCTTGTACAGAGTACTGTACACGATTGGTAGTAATCACTTTTTCCGTATTATCGAACCAATTTACGATAAAATTGGAATCTCCTACTCTACGCATCTCACGTAAGTCAAACTCTATGTCCACTACTATTATTACTCCTGATTTATCTCTCATACTTCTATAGAATTTAAAATGTTAAAGACCTTATAAGCAGCACTAATCTCTTTAGCTACTTTCAATACCTTGGCCCTAGTTTCTTCTATCTTCTTCTTAGAGACATCTTGTGGTATAGTAAAGACCTTCTTACCGAGTTTAAGTTCCTCTCCTTTGAAAGGGTTTCCGGTACGCTCTATAAGCTCTACCCATCCTTTTGTCGGTAAGTGGCCTGTCTCTTGTTCTATAGCTCCTGCATAGATTGCTACTTGGTCGTAGTCGTCTGCCTCGTACACAGAGACCTTATTAGATGCTCCTGTCTTGTAATCTACTATCTTAGTTACTACTTCTTTGGCATCCGGCTTAATACTATCCAGTAAAGAATCGTTGGTATCAATGAATCCTTTTACAAAGAAATCACCGAAGTCCCAAACTATCTCCCTTTCAAATTGGTCTAATCTAGTTACCTTACTTAGTAACTTAACCTCTTCTGGCGTAAATCCGGAAAAGTCATTATTCTCTAATGCTTCACCTATCAAAGAACCGAAGTCGGTATAAGCGTTACCCTCGAAACGTTCTCCGAGAAAATAGGATTTAATGTAATCCTTCTTATCTGATTTCCACTTATTATACTGACTATATGAAATGTAACTCTTACCTTCTTCGTTCTTCTTAGGTAATACTATTTTTGCTTTACTCATTTGTTTCTATTCTTATTGATGATACTGCTAGTTTTCCTGTTCCCCAATCTTCTTCTGGCAACGTAGGCATAAGTACACCGCCTTTCATATCTTTCTCTACTAGACAGATTGTATAAGAACCCCTCATAAAAGTAGCTTCTAGTAGAAAGCCCCAAGAGTTATCGTTCTCGTTAAATTCTCCATACTCTTCCCTCTCTACACCTGCGTTTATATCTCTAAGCATCTGTATAGTCTCTTCTACCAACCTAGGAGAACAGTAATAAACTATTTCCCCTTTTATACCCATTTTAGCAAACCTTTTGAATATGCTGTCCCAATCGGATAGGCTTAAAGGTTCAGTATAATCAAATACCGAACCTACAGCCTCTACTTCTTTTAAAAATCTATTTAGTTTCTTCATTCTTCTGTGTATGTTACAAATATCCCTATGTAGTTATAAACTACAGAATTATTGTGGTTAGTATTGTTTTCAAAATTATTAACTTGATGTTCTTGATTCGAAGATACCGTTACAGGTAACATTTCCATTATACTGATATCCGAATCCAATCCATCTTGCCATTTCTCGAAATCTTCCGACCTTTCAAAAACTTTGTATTTAACTTTCATCTTTTCCTAAGTATTTAAATCCACGTCTTTTATCTGTGTTCGGGTAATCGCTTACGTCTTGTTTAAATTCATAATATCTTACCTCCGATGTCCACTCCTTACCATCTGTAGAAACCTCTACATAATAAGGGTAATCATATATTCCTTCATTAATTACTCTATCTACTCTACCCATTATATTAATGCCTTAATGTCCTTCTTAGTGATGGACGTTTCTTTTCCTTTTGCTTTGGTAGGTAAGGCGCTTAGAATCTCTATAGCCCTAACCTTGTCCGTTTTGTTCATGCTTGATAGAGCTTCTCCTAGCATCTCTGCAATCTCCGGAGTATATTCACCGCCTGCAAAAATGTAATCCAATAGTCCTAGTTTTTTAGGGCCGGTACTCTCTGTAACCTCTAACGGCTCTTCTGCCCTTAAAGCTCTTACTACATTAATAACCGCTATAACATCTTTCTCGCAGTACTCTACGATTCTCTCTATCTCTCCTTCGTAGTATAACCTACCTACATCTGCCCCACTAATATCATCTTTAGGAGAATCTACACCTAGTGCGGAGCATAATGAAATAAGTGTTGACATTTTGAATGCCGTACCTTTCCATAATGTAGCTGTGTCCATTGCCGTTACCTCCCAAGGTTTTAAATGGGCTACATCGAATAATAGATGTGGTAACAACCTATGTGCATAACTTCTCTTAGCTATGAACGGTATATCAAATCCTGTTATAACGTGACCGCATAGGAAAGTCTTATTGCTTGCAAAACCTCCGATAACGGTATAAAACTCTTCTAGTAACTGCTTCTCGTCTTCGTGAGAAAAAGTCTTTAGGCCAATCTTTTCATTACGTACTACCCCAATAGTAATACAGGCAATACGGGCAAACTCTGCGTGTAGTGGGGCCTCTTTGAAATAAGTACCTACTACATCCTCTATGTCATTCTTTATACAATGATATTCCCAAGCATCGAATAACGGCTGATTGGCCATTAGTTCTTTCTCCGTACCCACCAATGGTGCTGTCTCTATATCAAAGAATAAAAAATCCTCTATGTTCTGTTTTCTTAAAATTCTCATACTTTTTTTATAGTTATGTCTATTTTTGTTATATTCTCTAAGTCCATTTCATCTTCTATGCTTCTAACTAAATCTACTACACACTCTTCTAGGGGTAGGTTTAAATCTGCGGTAAAACTTCCTAAAGAAATATCTTCTTCGTTACTAATTGAATAACTTAATTGTACTTTCATTTATTTTTGTTTAAAAATTCGTGGCATTTGTCTACTATCCAACTTAATAAATAGCATTGAGGTTCGTCATTGTGAGTATCTAACTCTATTCCCCTATCTTTGAAGATATAATTAACACAATGAGAGGCCTCGTGAGCTATTATAGAAGGTGTTGCATCTTTATCGATTGCTATAAAATATTGTGTCAATCCTTTGTCTAAACCATTCCAACAGAATCCGTTAGATGGCGCTCCTAAAGAAGTGCCTAAATCTTTGGCAGTTTTTTCTAAGTCCTCGGAAAGTATTAAAATTAGTTCTCCGAAATAAATAGGTATCTTAATCTTCTTTTTTATATCCTTCATTTAACTGCATTAATAAGCCCCAAATTAATGGGGCCATTGTTATTATCTGTTTACCGCAATTACAGCTTCCGTTGTAAGGAAAGTACTGGCCACCGATGCTGCATTTTCAATGGCACATCTTGTAACCTTTTTAGGGTCGATGATACCTGCATCCATCATGTTAACAATCTCTCCTGTCTTAACGTTCATACCCTCTCCTACTACTGGATTAGGACTGTATTCTATGCCTGCATTACTGGATATCTGCATTACAGGTGCGTAACAGGCGTTAAGGACAATCTCGTAACCTAAGTAATAGGCACTTTTTAATTCTCCGTTAAGAAGGACTGAAACTAAACTACTAGCAGCATTATCCAATGCAATAC
>JBARXP010000402.1:0-5183 GCA_049647405.1 Elainellaceae cyanobacterium
AGATCAAGATAGTTGAAAACTTCTTCCACAAAATCCTGTAGTCTATTTGCTTGACCTGTCGCAATCACATAATCATCAGGCTTCTCATATTGCAACATCTGGTACATTGCCTCTACATAATCGGGTGCCCATCCCCAGTCTCTCTGAATTTCTGTATTACCTAAGCAAAGCTTTTGCTTCTGTCCAAGAGCAATTTCACATGCATTAGTCACAATTTTTTGCGTCACAAATCGTCCAGGACGCAAGGGCGATTCATGGTTAAATAGAATGCCAGAGCAAGCAAAAAGATTATACGCTTCTCGATAGTTAGCCACTTGCCAGAACGCAGCAGATTTTGCCACAGCATAAGGACTACGAGGGCGAAATGGAGTCGCTTCATTGGCACATTGATGTCCCGTATCACCAAAACACTCGCTAGATCCTGCATTGTAGAATTTAATCGGAGCACCAAGGAATCGAATCACCTCTAGTAAGTTTAGAGTTCCGATGGTAATACTCTCATTAGTCTCAACGGGTAATTCAAATGACAAGCCGACTGAAGTCTGTCCTGCCAAGTTATAGATTTCGTCAGGCTGAACTTTATCAATAATTTGTAGAACACTGCGAAAGTCTCTAAGTGACATAGAGAGCTTTTTAACATCATTATTAATGCCTAAATATTTTAGCTTTTGAAAGCTAGAAACTTGTGCATCTCTTGACGTGCCATAAACTACGTATCCTTTATTGAGAAGCAGATGAGCAAGATATGCTCCATCTTGTCCAGAGACTCCACAAATCAAAGCTGTCTTCATAAGTTATTTCGTCAAGCTAAATTCAATTTTGAAATCTTAGAAGAATAAAATAGCACCCAAAATTTAATCATTACTTGGTTGATGAGGTAACGACCAAGATTTATGTGTAGAGTCCTTTTTTGCTACGACAAAGTTAGAGTTGTGTAGCGGGAGTCCTGTTGATTGAGTTGGCTGGTTATAGCAATATTGATGTAAAGTCCGCTTTAGCAGTGTGGCAAGCTTAATTTGCTGAATTTCGCTATCTCTCAACTCAATCTACGGAAGTTTGATTCACGAATCAGGATAGATTGATAAGTATCAATTAGCCTCGAAGCTACTTGTTCCCATGTATAGTGAGCCTCGATAAATTGACGAGCACGATCGCCAATTTCCTGTCTCTTCTCAGGTTGCACAAGAGCTTCGCTGATAGCGTTGGCGATCGCCCCTTCATCTAAATCAGGCACCCAACCCAAATTCTCTCGGCTAATCATGCTGGCCAGGGCAACTCCCGGCGTTACGACACATGGCAGTCTCGAAGCCAGGGCTTCTAAAACAGCCACTCCAAAGTTTTCAGAGTGGGAAGTAAGGGTAAATAGAGTTGCGCCTTGGAGCAGTAAATCTTTCTCATGACCGCTAACAAATCCGACTAAGCGAGTGCGATCGCCCAGTCCTGATTGGTTAATCAAGTGGCGCAGTTTGGCTTCATAACTAGGGTCGCCGCTGCCTGCAATGAGCAGAGTAAAGCGCTGATCTGCCATGCGCATTAAGGACTTGATTAATACTTCTAGTCCTTTCTTTGGATGAAGCCGCGACAAAAACAAAATGATGGGTTCATCGCCAGGGAGCTGAAGCCACTGCCGCAGTTGGGCTGGCGCGTCAGAAATTGTGGGGGCAAGTGTTAATCCGTGGGGAATCACTACTCCTGGAGTCTTCAGCCCTAAGCTTTTAGCTTCAACCCTCTCAGCATCAGAGGTGAAGTGAATGGCGTTGGCATGGCTGAGATTGGCTCGTTCAATCAAGTCGAGATAAAGCTGTTTTCTTCGCTGGCTTTGTTGAAGCGACCACTGGCACAACTGCCCTAGCGGGCGCACGACATAAGGGACACCTTTTAGTCTGGCGATCGCCATTGCTGCCGTGGGTACATAGGAAAAGATAGCGTGGACATGAATCAAATCGTAGTCAGTAATAGAATGCCAAAGCCAGGTGGTAAAAGCTGATGAGAAGGCAAACTCACGTACAGCAGCAGCAGCAGGCGAAAAGCGTGGAAAAAATCGTACAGGAACGCCGTAGTACTGCACCGAGTGATGTAGAGGCACATCGAGGCGAAAGGAGCCGTTATCATCAGTGGTGGCGATGTCGGCTTTGATATTCTGTTGATTGAGAGCACACACCATTTGAAAGATAGCCTGACTGGGGCCGCCACGTACGGGAGCCACAGAAGGAATAACATGCAAAACTTTCACAGGAATTAACCTCGAAGCAACTCACCCAATCGACGCTGAAACGACTCCATCCCATAGGTGTCGATCACAGCTTGGCGTAAAGCCTCAGGCTGACCCATCAGTGGGGTAGGATAATGTCCCTGAAGCATTTGTGTCAGCGTTTGGGCGATCGCCCCAATATCATCAGGGTCAACTAAGGCTCCTAACTTGCCGCCGCATAGCGCATCGACAGCCCCATCTTGATTACCGCCGAGGGCGGGTTTGCCACAGGCCAATGCTTCAAGATAGACAATGCCAAAGCCTTCTCGCTTGCTGGGCATGGCAAACACATTACACAGGTTGTAATGGTCGCCCAACTCCTCATCGGGCACAAAGCCTGTAAGGGTGACACAATCTTGCACACCCAAGTCCTGAATAAGTTGCTCAATACGAGGGCGATCGCGCCCTTTTCCCACGATGAGATAATGCACGTTAGGCAATGTTTGACGAATTTGAGGTAGGGCTTTGAGCACTTGGTCATAGCCTTTGAAACGTTCGGAGTCAGCCAGTCGAGCTACGGTGAGGAGAATGGGCTGATCAGCCTGGAGCTGATAGCGTTGAAGCAAGTAGTCGGGCTTGAGGCCAAGGGCAAACCGTCTGGCATCAAAAGTGACAGGCAAAATCGAAATTTGATTGGCGGAAAGCTGCTGTTCTTGCATCAGGCGATCGCGCGTATAGCCGCTAATCGACACAATGCGCTCAGCTTGACGAAGGGCTTTAATTTTGTTGGGATCGGCGACATTCCAAGCATCAATGCCATAGACCAAAAGCCAGTAGGGAATGCCGAGTAGCTGATGAACCCACAGCACCACGGGGGCAAAGTTGAGATGGCCACACAGAATCAGGCGAGGTCGTTGTACCAATAAAGCCCACATAATTTGGCCTATGAAATGCAGCGTTTTCAGAGGGCCAGGAACACTACCGCTAAAGCGAAATGAGAAGTGACTAGACAGAAATTGATCGACAGGGCGGTGCTGGTCAAGCTTGTCGATGACGGTGACAGAAACCGATGGAACCTGAGATTCGATGGCGCTCAATATGTCCGTGAGATAGACCTGAATGCCGCCTTTGAATTCAAAGAGGTTTGGCACCCAAAAATGGAGGCTGGAAGTAGAAGGTTGTTTCATATCAATTGCGTTCACAGTCAATCTCTGGCACCCTCTTGTCAAGGGAGACTAAAGTGGATCGTTGCGGGACTTCACGACATCAACACCTTTACCTTCTCGGTAAGCTGCTGGCGATAATGCTCCCAGCTCATAACTTCTGCTTTCTTTCGGGCGGCGCGACCCATCTCCGCCAACGTATCGGGGTTTTGGTAACACCATTCCAGCTTTTCTTTCAGGGCGTCTACGTCGCGGATGGGCACAATGAAACCCTCGACGCCATCGGTGATCAGGTTGGGGCCAGCGGTGTTGGGGGTCGTAATGACCGGAATGCCGCAGGCCATCGCCTCGGTTAACACCAGGCCAAACCCCTCAACCAGGGAGGGAAACACCAGCACGTTGGCGGAGCTGTAGTACTGATTGAGGGCCATGTGGGAGACTGAGGCCACTTGGCGACAGAGATCCTGATAAGGCGCAAACCATTCGGGGGGCATCATGTTGGAACCGACAATCATCAGCTCGGCCTGGGGCAAATTTAGGTCTTTCCAGGCGTGGAGAAGATAGTGAGCACCTTTGCGAGGAGAAAGGCGGCCCGCATAGATAACGCGAAAGGTGGTGTCGCGTTTGGGATGAGGTTGAAAGTAATCAACGGGAGCACCGTAGGGAATAACGGTAATCTTGTCAGGAGTCACACCAATATCGAGGAGCGATCGCTCAGTCATTGACGACGCCACGAAGATATGATCGGCCAGCTCTACTTCTTGTTGTTTGCGTTCTAGTTTCCAGGCGGGTTCTTGAATGGCTGACATGGACGATTTGAGGGCTGGAAATAACTCAGCTTCTTCGGCCTGGATGCGCTGACTGGTTTTGTAGTAAGGAATGGGCAGGTCATAAAGACAGCGAATACCAAGCTGTTTGGCTCGCTCGAAGGTGGTGGCGGATTCGTCTTCGTAGGCGTAGATGGCGTCGATGGAGTTGAGGTGATGATGGGCAGTGTGGCGATCGAGGCTGGCGTAGACCCAATCGATCAAACTACGGCGATCGAGGTTGAGGGATTTGTAAAGGTTGGATTGGGTGAGAGCTAATCGCAACAGCTCTCGACTGGGATAGCTGCGAATTTTGCCGCTGTGGGGGGTAAGCCAGATGCGGCGCTTGAGTTCGGTGGTGAGCCGATCGCCGACCACAGACGGCAATCGACTAATAGCCTGGGCAAGTTTACCGTTGGGGCTATAGGCTAGGGTAGTGATGATCTCGTGGAGTAGACCTGCTTCGGAAAGGGCGATCGCTGCATTGAGAGCATTGGAGTTAGCTGTGGCCTTTAGGAAAGAAACCGCCTGTGGACGCATGGGAATGAGAAGAATAGTAAACAGCTTGAGAAGCTCGCCAGATTTCGATCTGGTCGAGATAGGGCAGGAAGACGACAAAACCTGCCATCGACCAGTAATAAACAGAAAAGACGTTATGAACCACCAACTGACCGATGAACTGAATCAGGTGGGTCAAAAACGCAGCAAGAGCCAAATGTTGAAGGAATGGTGTGCGGAGTTTCCAATACAGGCGAAAGAGTGCCCACAGCAATACCAGTCGTAACCCGTACCAGAGCAGGAACCCAATAGGGCCTAGCTCCAAGGCAATGCGGCCAAACTCTGATTCAAATCCGGTGGGAATGAGCTCGCCAGAGGGCAAGCCTAGGGTATTTCGGAGAGCATTGACGGCCTGGTGGGTGGCTCCAACTCCATAGCCATCAATGCCTTTAAACTGGAAATAGGGAATGACCGTAAAAGCATTAGCCAGTCGGCCAGAAACGCTGTCTGAAGTAGTTGTGGCTC
>JBARXP010000403.1:0-2399 GCA_049647405.1 Elainellaceae cyanobacterium
TTTCAAAAGATGCAGATTTCCTTGAACTCTAGCAATTAAGCCAAATGGCTGAGATTAATTTACCCAAATGCTTATTGAAATACGGGCACAAACAACTATTCCTAGGTTAAAACTGTATCAAGAGATATTTATTTCTCAGATTGAGAAAGAATTCCAATCGTTTACTCGCAGATTTTTCTCACAGATTTTTTCAAGTGTTGATTTCAATGACGTAGGTTCTGGTCACTCGTCTGGTCACTCGTTAGTGTGGCTGCTGTCAAAACGGCTTGGACATGAATCATTCCGTTGCTAAACTAACCCCCTACCGTAGAGCAAAACGGAATAGTCAAGACGGAGCGTGCATCACATCTATCATCTTGAATTGTGAGTTCATCAAACGGGTTCATTGAATTGAAATTACACCGCCCCACTTGCTTTATCATCGACTTGAACCCACTAACCGGATATTTTGCACACCCAGATAGTTACATTTCTTTACAAAGATTAGACTCAATTACGTAAATTAACTGTTGACTCCCAAGCGTGACACAAGCAGGTAAAGTGCGTTATCTTAGAGCCTCACTGAATGTAAAGAGTTCAACACTGAGAGCCTGATTCAGTTGACGTCTTCCGCGAGAACATAAGTATTGACAATGCTAATATTTGCATTAGGAAAGTTACAATTGCATAGGCTTGCTCGCAGTTACGGGTATTTCTGACCGGGCGACTTGACATGAGAATCGACACAATACCTTAGTAATGGCCGCTCTGTTTTTCAACAAGATGACTCTTTCAGGAATTTGAAATACTCAGATAGCGAATATCGAGAGATAGCGAACATTGAGTAGCAAGCGCAACTTAGTATGAAAGCAGCATTGAGATGCCGCTAGTATGCAGCGCTGTCATCTGTAGCAGGTTAAGGTTAGTCAATTATTTGAGACTCTGGCTAGGTTTCGGCGTTGACTATATTGACAGTTCTCTTGAAGCAGAACGATTAGGACGTTTGAGAAGTAGCCTTTTAAAACTTTTTAGGAGCATGAGGAACGTAGCATGACCCAAGCCAAAGATGTAATTGAAACTCTTAAGCAGCCTTCGAGCGATGTAGAGTTGCTGATTCAGGATGATCGAGAAAAGGATTTGGCAACGGCACCCGTTGAGGCAATCGATGATGATGCGGCCAAGCCTGGAAAAGGTCGTGCTACGCGTCGCCGGGTGCAAACTAAGAAAAAGCACTATACAGAAGATTCAATTCGTCTTTACCTGCAGGAGATTGGCAGAATTCGTTTGCTTCGGGCAGATGAAGAAATCGAACTGGCACGAAAGATTGCTGATCTTTTAGAGCTGGAGAGAATATACGACCAGCTCTTGGATGAATCTGATCGCGAGCCTACCGATCAAGAGTGGGCAGACAAAGTAGGAATGGCATTGCCTACTTTTCGGAATCGTCTGCATGTTGGGCGTCGCGCCAAAGACAAAATGGTGCAGTCTAACCTCCGGTTGGTGGTGTCAATTGCCAAAAAATACATGAATCGAGGTCTCTCGTTTCAAGACCTGATTCAAGAAGGTAGCCTAGGTCTAATTCGCGCAGCTGAAAAATTTGACCACGAGAAAGGCTATAAGTTTTCAACCTATGCGACTTGGTGGATTCGTCAGGCTATTACGCGAGCGATCGCCGATCAGTCTCGCACGATTCGGCTTCCAGTCCACCTTTATGAAACGATTTCTCGAATTAAGAAGACGACCAAACTCCTTTCGCAAGAAATGGGTCGGAAACCGACTGAAGAAGAAATTGCAACTCGCATGGAGATGACCATCGAAAAGTTGCGCTTCATCGCTAAGTCGGCTCAGCTCCCCATCTCGCTTGAGACCCCCATTGGTAAGGAAGAAGACTCTCGCCTAGGCGACTTTATTGAGTCGGATGGCGAAACTCCTGAAGATCAGGTATCTAAGAATTTGCTTCGCGAAGATCTTGAAAGCGTGTTAGATACACTCAGCCCTCGTGAGCGTGATGTGCTGCGGCTGAGATATGGTTTAGACGACGGTCGGATGAAAACGCTAGAAGAAATCGGGCAGATTTTTAACGTCACTCGTGAGCGGATTCGCCAAATCGAAGCGAAGGCTCTTCGAAAACTGCGCCATCCTAACCGTAACAGCGTCTTGAAAGAATACATTCGCTAGAGCGATTCACCGAAAGCTTTTTTATTGGCTCTGGACAAAACATTCATCTACTATAAACGTCAGCGCTCTTTTAAGAACGCTGACGTTTTTTGCATAATTATCCAAAATCGCATTAAGGGAAGCGCTCGGAAAAGCAGTACCAGTAGTATCCTGAGATATAGTCAGGTTTGCAGCCTGGTAAATCATATCGGATGAGCCTAGCCAATGCTGGAAGAGACGGTTAAAGCAACCATTAAGGACGC
>JBARXP010000404.1:0-10852 GCA_049647405.1 Elainellaceae cyanobacterium
CTCAGGTGATTCGGGCGCTTGTCGATCGTCTAGAATCTCTAGAGCAGGAAGTTCAAACCCTACGCGATCAGCTAGAACACGTTGAAAAACCTCAGTATGCTGTCGTGGTTGGCGATCGCCACAGTTCTTTCATGAATATCGAGCACCACAATATCGAGCACCACAATACCGAACATCACAGCGAAGCCCCTCTATCGACCTGTCTCCTTAGCGATAAGGCCATTGAGCAGTTCCTTGATGGTTCAGGCATTTAGGCCGAAGGTAACCGAATGATGCGGTTCCTGTGAAAAGAGTCGGCTGCACATAAACGACACACACGAATACATGCAAAAACTCAGGAAGGACACAGCACTGCGCGCCCCTCCTGAGTTTTCATTGTTCGGCTTTAAGTGGGTGAACCCCGACTTTCCTATTCTGCTGATAGTGCCGAAGCTGTCTCAGACAACTCACTAGAACTAGATGAAGCAGCCGCAGCCAGACTTTGATCTTGGCATCGAGTCACTTTTGCTCCGAGTTGAGTTAACTTTCCTTCTAGGTTGTCGTAGCCCCGATCAAGGTGGTGTAGACCTTGAATGGTGGTGATGCCATCGGCGGCAAGCCCTGCGACGACTAGTGCGGCTGAGGCTCGGAGGTCTGTTGCAACCACGGGTGCCCCTGACAATCGAGCAACCCCTTGAACCACGGCAATATTCCCTTTGACACGAATATCTGCTCCCATGCGGTTGAGCTCAGCAACATGACCTAGACGATTTTCAAACACCGTTTCTGTCAGCACGCTGCTGCCCTCTGCCAGGGTCAGCAGGGCCATAAACTGGGCCTGCATGTCTGTCGGAAACCCTGGAAATGGGAGGGTCTCAATATCGCAAGCTTTTCTCACTTGAGACGGAATAATTCGCATCCGATTCGCGCTTTCCATGCGAATATCTGAACCGATCGCCCGCAACTTCGATAGGGCTGCCGTTAAGTGGTCGGGAAGAATGGGAGAAAGCGTGAGTTCTGACCTTGTGATCGCCGAGGCCACCAAAAATGTGCCTGCCTCAACCCGGTCAGGAATGACTGAATAGTCAACCGAGTGAAGATTGGGAACACCCGAGATCACAATAGTTTTAGTGCCTGCACCCCGAATTCTAGCCCCCATCGCTCGACAGAAGCCGGCGAGATCGGTGACCTCAGGCTCTTGAGCCGCATTCTCAAGAATTGTTTCACCTTCGGCTAGGGTAGCCGCCATCATTAGGGTTTCTGTCGCCCCAACGCTGGGATAGTCTAAACAAATTTTGGCTCCCTTGAGACGTTTGCTGCTGCCTGAGATATAAGCATTCACCGTTCCATGCTCGATATGAACAGATGCTCCCATGGCCTGCAACCCGCGTACATGCAGATTGACCGGACGTGCTCCGATCGCACATCCTCCCGGCAAAGGCACTCGTGCAACTCCTAAGCGAGCAAGAAGAGGCCCGATGACAAAGAAACTGGCCCGTAGCTTGCTCACCAAGTCATAGGGAGGGGCAGACTGACGAATATCTGCGGCATTGATGTCGAGGCAGTCTCCGTGGTGAGTCAGCGAGATCCCAACAGACATCAAGACATCGCTCATCCGCTTGATATCGACAAGGGATGGAATATTGCGAATGCGGCAGTCGCCATTGCAGAGCAGAGCCGCCGCCATGATGGCAAGGGCTGAGTTCTTTGCTCCGCTGATTTGTACATGACCCTCCAGAGGATGACCACCCTGAATTTTGAGGACTTCAGAGTCTATGGAAGGAGGGAGTGAAGATGGTGACGAGTAGGACGGCAGGTTGATAGGTCTATCCTCCGATACGGTACAGATGAACGTTACAAATCGACAAGCAAACAAGAGATTTGTGATTAATATTACCGGAAAGGCTCTAGATGTCCAGAACTCCATTCAGCGAATTCTACACTCACCCGCTCACTCTCCAGAAGCCAACTCTCCAAAAAAAATGGCTGGTGAGTTGACGAACGTCCTCGGTTAGGCAAGTATAGTAAGTCGTGGCGAATAAGTGCTGCATAGATTAGTGCTGCACCGATCGGATACGATTCAAATACGATGTATCGCAAGCGGAACTGGCGGAATTGGTAGACGCGCTAGATTCAGGTTCTAGTGTCTGATAAAGACATCCGGGTTCAAGTCCCGGGTTCCGCATCGTTATCACTTCATTGAGTCTTGAGATTGTTCAGGAAAGGTAGCGGTCTTGAAATGAAACCGCTACAGGTCTCAACACCAACTTTGATCATTGGCGCAAGGGCTATCTAGGGGTGGGAGACAATGCTAACGAGCCTGCAAAATCCATTGATTAAGCAGGTGAGGAAGCTTCAGAAAGCCAAAGAACGCCACAGTCAACGATTATTTTTGCTAGAGGGGACGCACCTCCTCGAAGAGTCGTTGAAGGCTGGCTGGGCACTCACGGCTGTTTGTCATACGGAGTCGTGGAAGCAGCGCTATGGCGATCTTTGGCAACAGCTTGCAGAGACAACAGCGCGGCTTGAGGTTGTCAACGAAGAGGTAATGAGAGCCCTCACGACAACGGTGAACCCTGATGGGGTGGTGGCGATCGCCCCCCGTCACCGCAGCGAAGCTTCTATGCCGTCTGGCTCCTTTCAACTTGGGTTAGCCCTCGAAACGATCCAAGATCCGGGTAACTTGGGCACGATTATTCGCACGGCGGCGGCGGTCAACCTTGACTGTCTCTGGCTCAGCCACAACAGTGTAGATCTTGATCATCCTAAGGTGCTGCGAGCCTCTGCGGGGCAATGGTTTCGCCTGCCGATGATGGTCAGCACCAATTTGGCCGATGATGTGCAAGCTCTAAAGCAGTCTGGAGTTCAGGTGATCGCAACGTTGCCCCAAGCATCTCTCACCTATTGGGACTTAGACTTGACCCGCCCGACCCTCGTATTAGCAGGCAACGAAGGCGCTGGCTTATCTCCTGAACTGGCGAAACTAGCCGATCATCACGTCAACATTCCCCTTGCTTCAGCGGTGGAGTCGCTGAATGTGGCGATCGCCACTGCGCTTATTCTTTATGAGGCTAATCGACAACGAAGAGATCATTAGGGGGAAATCATTAGGGAGAAATCATTAAATTTAGTACCTGTAGAGAAAGTAGGCTAAAGTAGCGATGTGATATTCCGTTGGGCTATGGCTATGGTAATGTGGGCTGACCTTGGCGAGGTCATGGACGGTAGCAGTGTTTTTCGTCATCGCGATGATGGGGCACGATCGCCACACAATTTTGCAAGAATTCGCCAACCGGGCGATCGCACGACAAGCGCAGCGACTCGACCTCAACGTTTGCCCTCGAAGCGTAACGGTTCAGTGTGGAAATACCTTCTGACATCCGCACTGATGTTAAGCGTTGTCGTTGTAGGAGAGGGGGCGATCGCCCAGATCTTGGCTCCGGGACAAACGCTTCAGCGCGGTAGCTCAGGCTCTCAAGTGACCCAGCTTCAGCAAGAGCTGAGCCGTCGAGGATATTTCAGCGGCTCATTCACAGGAGTGTATGGCCAGCTTACTGAAAGTGCCGTGGAGCGATTTCAGCAAGCGAGTCCTCGGGTTGCTGTCGATGGTGTTTACGGGCCAGAAACCGATGCCGCTCTATTTGGCATTGCGTTTCAACCCGTATTCTCTTCGTTTAACACTCCTGTAAATACGACATCTTTCAATACCCCAAATGCCGTTGCAGGCAGCCGCACCCTACGCCTCTTTGATCAGGGCGATGATGTAGAGGAGCTTCAGCGGTTGCTCAGCAATCGAGGGTATTCCCCCGGTATCATTGATGGAGTCTTTGGAAACAGTACCCAGACAGCCGTTCGAGCCTTCCAGTCAGCAAGCGGCCTTTCGGTTGACGGTGTTGTTGGCTCTGCAACCTGGAGCGCCCTGGGCGTATCTCCAACCGTTCCTGGGGTTCCTGGAACGGGGCAAGATGTGGCGCTCGATGCCTTACTCAGTCAGGGGCGTTATGTGGTGGTGGTGCCTGGTATCGATGGCGTAAAGCTCACCACGATTGAACGTGAACTGGGGCGAACCGCCTATCGGACTCGTTCTGCCCGAGGCTCATTTATGACCCCTGGGGGCTACGGTACTTACCGGGCAGCCCGTAGCGATGTGTTGCGGTTGCGAGCGGTGGGACTAGACGCACGAGTCGAGTATTTTTAGTCAGAATCTAAGTTTTAACGAAAAGCCAATAATATTTCTTGAAGGAGATGGGTGATGAGTGGAATAGCTCCCATTGTTTCTCCCTCCTGGTTAGCGGAGCATCTAGACGATCCCCAGGTGGCGATCGCCGACTGTCGGTTTTCTCTGATGGAGCCTGAGTTGGGCGCACAGCAATATGCCGCAGAGCACATTCCAGGAGCTATCTATTTTGACTTAAATCGGGATTTGTCGAGTCCGGTGCAGGCCCACGGGGGTCGTCATCCCTTGCCGGATGTCGAAGCTCTAGCGCACAAGCTCGGACTGGCCGGAATTTCGGCTGAAACCCATGTGGTTGCCTACGACGATTCTTGCTTTGCGTTTGCGGCTCGGCTCTGGTGGCTGCTGCGCTATCTCGGCCACGACCGAGTTTCAGTGCTGGAGGGAGGCTTGAGCGGCTGGAAACAAGCGGGGTTGCCCTTAACCTCCAATCAGTCTAGCGATAGGTCTCAACCGAACCCCACAACATTTACTCCCCACGTGCGATCGCACATGGGGGTAGACATCGACCAGGTAAAAGCCCGCAAAGACCAGCAAGGCGTTGTTTTGGTCGATTCGCGAGAGGGCGATCGCTATCGCGGCGAGCGAGAACCCATTGACCCCATCGCCGGACACATTCCTGGGGCGGTGAATTATTTTTGGAAAGAGATTGTCGATGAGACAGGAACGGTGCTCTCCCCAGAGGCTCAATCAGCTCGCTGGGGGGCGATCGCCAATGCCGATGAAGTGCTTGTCTACTGCGGCTCAGGAGTCACTGCCTGCGTCAACCTTTTGTCGTTAGAGCTAGCCAAAATTTACACCGGAAAACTCTATGCCGGAAGCTGGAGTGACTGGTGTTCATATCAGTCTTAAGCTAGATTTTGGCTGACTCAGGCTCCAAAACTCAGCCATTTCCGGCACAGCTTCATTCTTCCTGTTACCCTCAGAAAGGACACCTGGGAATGAAGCAGCATGTTGGATTTGTATCAGTTTGAAATGTCGCACTATTCTGAAAAAGTGCGGCTGATTCTAGATTACAAAGAACTCGACTATCGCAAAGTCGAAGTCACCCCTGGGGTGGGGCAAATTGAGATTTTCAAACTCTCGGGGCAACGGCAGGTGCCTGTGCTCAAAGATGGTACCGAGGTGATTGCAGACTCCACAGCGATCGCCTTTTATCTTGACAAAAAATATCCTGAGCGCCCCCTCGTGCCGACTGATCCAAAGCAGCGCGGGCTGTGCCTGATGATGGAAGAGTGGGCCGATGAGTCGATCGGGATAAATGGCCGCAAAGCTATGCTAGGAGCCTTTAGCAACGATCCTGACTTTCGCACGGCGGTGCTGCCCTCGACCGCACCCGATTTTCTCAAAACTCTGTTGGGCTCGGTGCCTCACGAAGCGTTTGATATGTTGGGCATGGGCGTCGGCCTTGGCCCTGATGCGATCAAAGCAGCTCGTAAATCCCTAGAACAAGATTTAGAATCGCTTTGTTTGCTGCTAGGTGAGAGCCCCTATCTGTTGGGTGAGCAGCCCACCCTCGCAGACTTGGCGGTAGCCGCAATGACGATGTATATCAAGTTTCCGAGCGGCAACTATCTCGATATCCCTGAAGGGTTGAAAGGCAAAGGCGTGCCCGGACTGGCAGACAACCCAGTCTATGAGCGATTTTTTGAATGGCGCGATCGCCTCTATGCCGATATTCGCAAGGCGAGTGTGTCGTCTCCTGGCGATGGTGCGACCGGGTCAGCGCCCACCCCCATCCAAATTGACTAAATCTCTCAGGACTTACGCATTTTGTTGAAATGGTGGGCGCGCCGCGCCCACCATTTCGACGAATTTATTCAGGCTTACGTGAGTTGTGCGTAAGTCCTGTCTCTCTAATTTCAGGTCGTACTGATGTCGTACTGGCAAAGAATCGTCTGCACTGGTCGCAACTCCCCGCAATGGCTAGAGCATCGGAGCTGACGATTTCCATTGCGCTGCAAGATACAATGAGCGGAGCAGTGGGACGGTACGCATACGATGAACGTAAGAATTGGCAACGGATACGACATTCACCAGCTGGTTGCAGGGCGGCCTCTGATCTTAGGCGGCGTCAAAATTGACCATGAGCTGGGGCTCTTGGGCCATAGCGACGCCGATGCCCTCACCCATGCCATTATGGATGCCCTGTTGGGGGCGCTCAGTCTGGGTGACATCGGCCATTATTTTCCGCCCACTGACCCTCAGTGGAAAGGGGCTGACAGTATCGAACTCTTGACCCAGGTCAATCAGCTGATTCTCGACCGTGGCTGGCAGATCAGCAATCTTGACTCTGTGGTGGTGGCCGAGCGCCCCAAGCTCAAACCCCATGTCGAGGCCATGCGCGATCGCCTCTCTAAAGCCCTTCAGCTATCGCCCGAGCAGGTCGGCATTAAGGCCACAACCAACGAAAAACTGGGGCCTGTGGGTCGAGAAGAAGGCATCGCGGCCTATGCCGTCGCGCTACTCGTCAAAGACATGCCCTAATGCTGTAAGCTCGATTCTACAAGGGGTTGGAGGAGGCGATCGCCCTTCTTCCTACTGCCGCAGACTCTATTGCAACCCATAAAAAACTCTCGACACCCAGATGGATATCGAGAGCAAATAAACGTGAGAGAGCAGCTCACCACAATCGCCAAACGTCTGTGATGTGCTGTCTATAGCTTCAGGGGCGATCGCCTCTATCTCGTGGTCTGACCTGTGTTTGCTATCGTCATCTGTCGTGATAGATCTCACTGCCAAAAGCCCCAAACTAGAGGCCGATGTTTCGCAAGCTCTTGACAGCTCAGGCCAGACTGAGACTCCAATTTTGAACTATGCTAATGGATGACTGGCTTTGGGGTACGTTGTGTCAACCTGTGCGTCTTGCTTGCTCATTCTGCCTGTCTATTCCATTCAATAAAGTGATTTGGCATAAAGTGATTTGGCGATCGCGCTGATGTCAAACCAGTCGCTTGCGGGGAGCCGTGCATAGTTGTTCTATTCGCTCTCGCTCATTCATTTTGTTCTGCATGCCACTGCGTACGTATTAGTCACTCAAAACCGTTGACCTTAAAACTCTCAGTCTGCGTTTTTCTATACGATGAAACTCTGCGAGCCACAATTAAAGAGGCATTGCAGGATGATGCATACGATATTGTGTACTTGGTGCAACCCGATGCCTTTGTTAACTATGTCAATCACCATCGTCAAACGATTGACTGTTTGCTGCTAGAAGAGACGGCTGAGTCTAGAAATATTTTTGAGCAGCTTCAAGAGACGGAGGTTTTTTTGCCTAGTGTCGTTTTGCTGAAGCCAGAAACCGCTGCGAAGGTATTGTCAGGTCAACAAACCCGATCGAACCCCTCGAACTCAGGAGCCGCAGACTCCAGCACCCCAGACTCTCAGAATTCTTTAAAGTTGTCTAACCCAGAGGGGCGTATTGGAGGAGTTTATGACGCTGCCACCGTTTATTTGTCGAGAAATAAGCTAAATCAACTGCAATATGCCATTGATCAGGTCATCAATCGATTTCTTAAGCTTTCGCCGAGCTGCACCCTAAAAGACAATGCTCAAGCGGTTGATGCCACCACAGACGAGAAGGTTCAGGTTTCATTTCTCTTGCAGCAGAAACGTCTTGCCGAAAAACTAAAGGAACGCCTGGGGTATTTGAGCATTTATTACAAAAGAAATTCTAAGTCTTTCTTACGTCGGATGCCGCCAGAGGAACGTAAGGCTTTTTTAAATCGACTTAAACTCGACTACCGCAAGATTGTTTTAAATTACTTTTCAGGCGATCCGGGTCTTAATCAAAAAATTGATAATTTCGTTAGCGCTATGTTTTTTGCTGATGTATCCGTTTCGCAGGTGGTTGAAATTCATATGGAATTAATGGACGATTTCTCAAAGCAACTCAAAATAGAGGGCCGCAGTGAAGAGATTTTGCTAGACTACCGCCTGACTTTGATCGATACTCTGGCCAATCTCTGTGAAATGTATCGTCGATCGGTTCCCAAAGAGCCTTGATTTGAAAGCAGAGACTAAAGAAGTTGATATAACGTTGATCAACTCAGGTTTCTCAAGTCTCGACAGCCGTTTTGATGACCCGACTCTTGCTGTCTAGTTCGGTTTCGCTCGTGATGAGCCCTGCGCTCAATCTGAATTATCCATTTATGCTGTGAGACACGTTTAATGAGTTCGTCCAATAAGACCTACATCCTAAAGCTTTATGTTGCTGGCAACACGCCAAATTCGATTCGAGCGCTCAAGACGCTGAACAGCATTTTAGAACGAGAATTTCAAGGCGTGTATGCGCTGAAGGTGATTGATGTGCTCAAAAATCCTCAACTGGCGGAGGAGGATAAGATTTTAGCGACGCCAACGCTGTCTAAGATTTTGCCGCCCCCGGTTCGCAAGATTATTGGCGATTTGTCTGATCGCGAGAAGGTGCTGATTGGGCTTGATCTGCTGTATGACGAGCTAGTAGATGAAAGCCCTGACTATGAGTAGTGAGGGAACCCCGACAATATTTCGATGCGGTCTAGAATCTTCGTGCTCTAACTGAAATACGGTCTTTACCATTAAGCGGGCTTGCTGTTAGGGATGGGGCGATCGCATTACAGGCATTGTCCACGTCGATCCGCGAGATGTTGCGGATGCTGAGCCGAGAAACGGGAGTCCCTAAACCGACGGAACTTTTTCGTAGATCGCAGATAATAGACTTAATCGGAAATAGTGGAACCCTTGATATGCAAGGCTTTCAGAGATCGGTCACTAACCAACTGAAATCCTTGTCACGTAAGCGTTTGACGCCATTTTACCCCCCTTTATTACCGATAATGTCTAATGATCAAAGGCGATCGCTTCGCTTAGATTGAGCCAGATTAGAATAGGGCATGGCTCATGAGAAAACATGTGATTGCCTCGTTTGCGTTGTGAGATAGCCTTGGAACAAGGGAAATAGGGTTGATGGTACAGGTTCCGGAAAGAACAATTACGCTGGAAGAGTTTCTGACGTTACCTGAGACAGCGCCAGCCAGTGAATACATTGATGGACAGGTAAGTCAAAAGCCGATGCCGCAAGGTAAGCACAGCAAGTTGCAGGGAAAATTGGTAACCGCTATCAATCAGGTCGTTGAAGATCGCAAGATTGTCCTGGCGTTTCCAGAATTGCGGTGTACATTTGGTGGGCGATACGTGCTTCGCACAGGTAAACCCAACGCTCATTCCTGATGTTTCTGTATTCACCTGGGATCGAATTCCAGTGGATGAAAACGGAGACATTGCCAATGTCTTTTCAATTTGCCCAGACTGGACGATTGAAATCTTCTCTCCTGACCAAAGCCCCACAAAAGTGACGGGAAATATCTTGCATTGTCTAAAGCATGACTGCCAGATGGGCTGGTTGGTTGACCCAGATGAGCGATCGCTCATCATTTATCCCTCGGAGCAGCAACCGGAATTGCTGCAAAAGGTAGAGGATATCATTCCCGCTCCCGATTTCGTTGCTGAATGGCAGTTGACGGTTGGTGATGTGTTTGGCTGGCTGAAGCTGTAGGTTTTTAGACTGCTTTGGTGCTGGGAAGCTATTGGTGGGTGGGGTGATGGGCGATCGCCTTTTTAGACATCGAAGAATTCATGATCCATGAAGTAAAGTATTGTCTAGGGAAGACTAGTTTCAAGTAAAAACGGGCTGTTACAGCTCTTTTCAAAACAATTTGATAAAGGAGCAATTCATTGACTTACTGATTAATTAAAGATTGAATCTGTTTCAAGTTGAAGAGTTCTTGATAAAAAAGCACTTTTATATTTGAGCGTTTAGCGTTTCAATGGAACCAATATCTTGGACATCTATTCTGTTCTTTATTCTTAGCAGCGTTAGCGGTGGAATCATTGGTAATCGCGCCGATGAGGGATTCACGCAGGCTTGGAGTTCGGGCACCACATCTTTAGCATCTCACATCAGCAAAGGTGATCGATATGTCAATGATGAATTAGAAAAGGCAGTACGTCAATCATTTCTGAGAGCACTGCAATCAATAACAAGTGATAGTCTTGAGCAATTGACAGGAGGATTCAAGAAGTATCGAGGAGTATACGTATGTGATCCAGAAAACAGGCAGGATGTGGTTTGGCTAGAGCAACATCTTAAATTGATAGATAAACAAGTTTCTCAAGTAGAGAACAATAGCTTAACAAGCTTTCCTCTCGGATCAGTCGAGCAAATCGATTTATTGGTAACACCAAGGGAAAGATTAGATGAAACTATAATTGAGAATGCGAAGCAAAATCTAATAAATTTAGCAACCCAAGAGATAGATGCGCCAGAACTTTATCAACAGATAGTCGAAGAGAGCTTATTTGAGCGCCTCTGCCTGTTTTTTGCTTATGAGATTAAGAGTAATTCAGTAGCTCGCAACATTTTCCAAACTCAACTTCTAGCCAAAGTCAACCAGATACTTGAAGGACAATCTTTGACTCTGGAGAATATGCAGTCATTATTACTGGAAGATATTCCAAGTTCTCTCTCCCATCTAGGGTGCATCCCAGTTTGGGCATGAGTAGAAGTACTTAGATGCTCTTGCGAAACTAGAGGTGCGAAAATAAGGGCATTCTGTCATGGAGTGATTGAGATGGAGAACCTATCGCCCGAGGCACAAG
>JBARXP010000405.1:0-5374 GCA_049647405.1 Elainellaceae cyanobacterium
ACCGCAATCCACGCAGATGTGATTTTGTTTACCTCGCCTCATCCCATTCTTACGGATATGAGTCGCTCCACACTCAGGACATTGCATCGCAGATTTCCCCTAATTCATCTCTTCATTATGCAACGCCGTAAAAGTAGGTAATTCAATGGGCAACCCCACGTTAAACGGAGACTGATTGACGTCTAACGGAAGGTAGACCTCCGTAGAGTGAACAACGACTAGACGCAGCTGCTCCCATAATTTGCTGTCGTCACTGCCGTAGCTGGCTTCTTCATACCAGGCTCGCAGCAGACCAAAGAAATCGTCAGCAATTGTAGGATGTTGAAATACTGCATCGACTTCATCTAACCCCAGCACGAGCGGACTCTTGATTTTTGGAAAAATATAGTCTTCAAAATAGGCTGTACAGTTATCTTTGCTGCCATAGGTATCGACCCAGTGATCTTCAATTTGAGGGGTGATGTGCAGTTTGCGAGCCACTTTTGTACAAAACCATTGCAGTAAGCTGCCTAAGTCTTGAAAAATGTGGCGATCTGCATGTTGAAAACTGATTGGAATCGCCTGATATCCCCGTTCCGTCGCCTGATTGAGAATTCGCGCCATCAATGACGTTTTGCCCATTTGTCGTGGAGCTTTCAGCCGAATCAGCGCCCCCGGACGGGCGATCGCCTCATAGCACTGCAACTCATAGGGAGGTCGTTCGATGTAGAGCGTTGAGGCCAACCGCACCTGACCTTGAGGAATTTCGGGTTCAGCCGTTGGCATCGGAAATTCTACAGATGCACTGGATATGCGAGAATGACTCCCCTCAATATCCGTCTGTTCAATCGCATCTTGGTCTGAATACGGTGAATCAGAGTCAGTAGAAGTGCTCTGGAGTTGAATCTTCAGCCACGGGCTAATCGCTTGATAATCAGCACTAGACGGCCATTTATGAATCAGGAAATCTTTTAGATAGTGCCGAACATCGTGACTCAGGGGTAGCGCTCCGATATGACCGATTGAAATCCCCAATAATTGGGGTGTGGTTTCGGTTGTATCTCTCCATTGATACAGACGCTTAAGTTGCTCAAGCATCATTTCACTGACCGCACTTTGAGCAGAGAGGATGAGAATAAAGCTCTGACAAAGCTTTAGTTCCCAATCGATCTCGGGTGGGTTGGTGACAGTGCTGTCTGATGGCGAGGTCAATATCTCATCTAGGTTACGCATGAAGCAGATGTAGCCAATCTCTTGCAGCAGAGACTTGAGTTGATTGGCCACCTCTTGATCGATCTCTGCTCCTCTGTAGCTAATAAACACAAGGTTGCGACGCAGCAGTAGCCTTTCTACAGCTCCTCTAATTCGCTTTTTGGTGACTTTTTCACCTAAAACGTCTGAGAGCTTTTGCCAGAGGAGGTATCCCACCGTCTTTTCAAGATATTCGGGGTTTGTCGGATGAATTTTTTCGTAGGTTTGGCCATTCCATGACCCTATAAAGACCCGACGCTCTAAGTCATTTAGATACTTTCCAGTTTTTTCGAAAACGAGTTGATCAACGAGGCGCAGTGCTTTCAGAACGTCCATGGTGCCGGAGAGAAAAACGGTAGAACCTTTCAAATTCAGCGTTGAGAACCGATCAACGGTAATCAACATTTATATAATCCAGCACCCTTGACACTGTGATAACACGGATTTGACGATTGCACCAAAAAAAGTAAATTTGGTTTCAGAATCCTAAAAGGAAAGCTTGTAACATACAGTATTTATTGTTTTTTTCAACACTCTGATCATGGTGCAAAAGAGACAAACTCTTCCTGGGAAAATATGAGGTTTTCAAGGCCGTGATGTTTTTATACTCTATGAGAAGTGTCAGTTATTTAGTTACAACCCTTGTTCTTCAACAGGTACAGCAGATAATACGGAAAAAGATAAGTGACTTTTAAAAATTTATCGAGTTTTTATGGTTCTCATATCTTGGCTTAACAATAAGAATGGGGGCAATTGGTAAGAACAGAGAGGTCAGTTTAAGTACATGCCTATCAGTCTTATCACTTGCAATCTTTCAGAGGATTCTCTTATGTATAGAAGATCATTGACTCGTCAGATCAATCATCAGGTACCAGAGCATTCTAGTATTGCCTCGATCGCCAGAAATTTTGTGGCATTGCTACAGTTTATTGTTCAACCTGAAGATCCTCAATCTACTCAAAATCCTCGTTCACCTGAAGATACAGGCTCAGTTATCTTCTCTTCTAATGAATTTCTGACGATGCACTTGCTTACAGATTGCTATGAAGGCGATGCATGAGCTATTCAGTCGCACTCAGTTAGGCCCAATGATCATCATCGACTTTTTGCGCGATCGCCATCCTAAAGCAGTGTTGATCAGTTCTCATCCTAGATCACGGGCTTAACCCACGGGCTTAACCCTCTATTTCTCACGACCTCTCACGACTTTTTCGGATTGTGATAGACGCTAACTCGGTCAACGCAACACTCTTGACTCCGTAGATATGTTTTGTGGATTTCAGAAGAAATTCAGCACTATTATTCCTGTAAATCGTCTCACTCCATTTAGGCAATATCGTCACTTCTACGTGTCGTTTTCTCTTCTTTTATCGGTTTAATTTTTGTTGTTTTTCTAGTTAAATCCATGAGTTATTCATCTCTAGTATCGAATGATGCACAGTTTCAGAAGCATCTTCACTGTCCTCAATGCGGCGCAGAAACGATTGTGAATCACGGGAGTAAATATACGTGTTTGACCTGTAAATTTAGTCGAGATGTTGCAGAACAAAAGCCTGAACCTGAGTCTGGTGGGTTTCCATCTTCAATCATCTTTGGAACAGGGATTTTGCTCTTGTTACTGCTGTAGTCTTTTAGGTTCAAGACTAGACCTGTTGTGAAATACTGATGTAAGCCTAAAAGTCAATTCTAGAATGACTTTTAGGCTTCTTAGTTAAGATTATTGAAAGTCTTGTCTGGACAGCGGTTCGAGAATGTTTGGGCTTAATATTACAAAATCTGACCTAACCTACCCGCGCATTGCTGTAATATAGCGATCCTAAATGATTCGTGAGAGCAGGGGCGAGCAGTGCCCGCCCCTGCTCTCACGATCTATTTCACAATTCATGTGAGACTGCTATATGCCTTAATTTTTCTAAATCTTTAATATATTCTATACGTTCTAGGAATCTACATCTCTCTTGTGTGCGAGGGGTAGACGAATAGTAAATATGCTGCCTTTTCCAACCTGACTATCTAACTCTATGCTGCCATTGAGCCACCTTACACACCGTGCAACCGTAGATAAACCAACTCCGGTGCCAGGAACACTACCCGTATTTGCTGCTCTCTGAAAGGGCTCAAATATCTGTTTTTGAGCCTCTTCAGGGATGCCAATGCCGTAGTCTTTGACCCGCAAAATACATGCGCCATCACACTTGCTGATGGTTAAGATGATCTGTGTTTCTGAAGGAGAATACTTTAGGGCATTGGAAATGAGATTGTTGAAGATAAATGTAAATAAATTGGGATCAAGCTCAAGATCAATAACAGCTTCGTAATGAAAGAAAAGAATACGTTTCTGCTGAGAGATGCCAAGATTCTGAATCAGGGTTTTACACAACTCGACACAGTTAACGGTGCTAATCTGCAACGTGTAATCTTGGTCATTTGCTTTCGCGAAGGAAAGCGTTGTACCAATCATTTCATTAAATGCTAAAACAGAGTCTTGAATCATCTGAATTAGCTCTAGCTTGATGTCTAGACTACCGGGCAGCAAAGTTGGATGATTCAATTCAAACTCTAAGACATCGACACTACTCTGAATCGTCGTTAGAAAGTTGCGAAATTCATGGCTGGCGATCGCCGTATAAGTCTTGCAGCGATTTGAGGCATCTTGGGCTTGCTGATGGAGCTGCTTTTCTTGGTTGTAGCGTTCAATTGCAATTTCAAGGGCGACTCTCAACGAGTTATCAGAAAAAGGCTTTAGCACATAACCAAAGGCGTTTGTTTCTTTCGTTCGCTTTAGCGTTTGCTCATCTCCATGGGCTGTTAAATAGACGACTGGAATGCGAAACTGCGTCCAGATTTGGTGGGCTGTCGCGACTCCATCCATTTGCCCCGCCAAAACGATATCCATCAACACTACGTCGGGGCGCAACCGCATTACTTGCTCCGCCGCTACTTCCCCAGATGTGGCTGACCCTACAACACGGTAGCCGCAGCTCTCAAGATTTTCATGAATATCGGTGGCGATCGCCATCTCATCTTCTACAACGAGCACATTGAGCAAAGAGGTTGCAGTCTCCGGTTGCAATGCGTTCATGAAACTTCTCCCGTCACCATAAGGTTTCTGAATTTGAAACGTTTTCAGGACTTTGTCTGCGTAGGAAGCAACCCATAGAACTCTATTAATTAAACCCTTAACTCCCCGATTCTGTGCGCCCAGCGCTTCAATCATTTAGCGAACATTGCCGGACTAGACATAGAGTATGCTATCACTTCCCACTCTCTCAGGAAAAATTATTGTCAAACTCAATAGTTGCTATAAGACATCTTACATCTCGCAACATCTACGCCTTGATTTTAGTATCCCAGAATACATTCAAGCCATCCAGTCATTGCTTTCCTATTGGCTTTTATCGATCTCCATGGAGATATAGATATAAATCTATTTTCTTTATAGATGGTTAGAGTACGGGTGGATGTTCCCTGACAGGGTAGATGGCAATCGAAGATGATGCGAATCAATAGACCTTAAATAGACCTTAAACAAGCAGCCTCGTCATCAGAATTAGTACCGTCTCGATTATATCGATATCAATCAGTGGGATCGTGCGAATGACACCTCTTCACGATAAATTTAAACGCCTATTTCAAACGAGAGTTAACTCCTCAAAACAAAAGGGCGAAAAAACTAAGAAAACAATAAAAATAGAGCTAAGCAATACTAATCTCACTAAAGCTGTGAGATTAGTATCTTAAGTGACTTGAAGTAATTGTCCATGAACCGTTTGCTACATATTATTTAGTGTAAATTAGTGATGAATTTGATGTAAATTAGTGAATTTTAGACTTGTTGCGAAACACCGACGAGCATCGCTAAAAAACTTGCTTGGAGGGCGCTTCGATGATTTTTGGGTCTAATTTACAACAACTCTTTTCTATGAAGATAGCTCATAGGGTATAAGCAATCCTTAGGTTGGGGCTTGAATTTGCAAATTATCGATGTAAGTTATCGACACACAACTTTTACAAGTAGATAAGTAGCTAGGCGGAATTAAATATAAAACGTTCCAGCAGGTAATTTCCGGCTTTGCTTCGCGCCTCCATCCCCTCAATGACAGTCATGGCTAAGTCGTATTCGTTGTCGAACATTTGGCCTGCA
>JBARXP010000406.1:0-11459 GCA_049647405.1 Elainellaceae cyanobacterium
TTCATGTCATTAAAAATAATGCCTGCTTTGGGCACGCCCGATCCACCAATAAACGATTTAGAAAAAACAATTTAGAAAAAAAAATCTGCAACATCATGCAGAGGCCGACGACCTGTTGCGATCGCCTTCTTTATAGAGTAAACGATCTGAAGGATCTCGTGACTAAGCTGCTGCTGCATCGTGATCCCCACTTGCCTATTGTAGGGCTAATTGCAGGGCTAATTATAGTTGGGTAAGACCGCAATAAACGTGGTTCCCTGCCCTGCTTGACTGGCAACCGTCATGTGCCCCTGATGTAGGCGTATACAGCTTTCCACCACGGCCAGTCCTAAGCCTGTGCCGCTGACGGTTCCTACATTGCGACCGCGATAAAACGCGTCATAGAGGTGAGCCTGATCTTGAACGGGAATGCCAATGCCGCGATCGCTGATGTGAAACTCCAGACCTTCGCCCTGGCTCACGACCTGGAACCGGATAGGCTGGTCAGACGCAGAATATTTCACCGCATTAGACAACAAATTCGTGAGAATCGACTGAAGCAGCTTCGGATCAGCAAAGGCGCGATCGCCCTCCAGACGGTATTCAAACTCAATCATACGGGGCTGTTCGATGCTCCCCTGCACATCGTCGATGATTTTCTGACAAAACTGAGGCAGATGAATCAGCTCTGGGGAAAAATCGAGCTTACCCGCTTCGGCCCGAGTCAGGGTCAGCAAATCACTCAGAAGCTGATTGAGACGCTTTGCAGAAGAACGAATGCGAGTGTGAATTTTGGCTCGCTGCGGTTCCGACAGGGCATGTTCGGGGGCAGTTTCGAGCGACTGAGCTGAAATCAAAATCGTGCTGAGGGGCGTGCGGAATTCGTGAGAAGCGAGAGAAAAAAGCCTTAGCTTCAGTTCACTCAGTTCTTTGGTGCGCTGGAGTTCTGTTTGCGATCGCATCAGATACAGCGTCAGCAGTCCGGTCAGCAACGCACCGATGATGAGGGTGGCGATCGCCGCTGTCGGTAAAGGACTGGGATAGGTATCAGCGGGCAAAAACTGAATCGCCCACTGCCGTTCGGCCACTGTCAAAGCGTGAACGCAGTAGGCCAAGCTCTCACATTGGGGCTGAAGCCAATCTGAAGCCAACTCAGACGAATCGCCAGGATCAACTGCAATCGCCTTCTGTGCTGCGTCATAAAAACCTAAAAATCGGCGTTGGGGCTCGGCTGACTGGTCATACACATAAAAATTGATGTCGTAGCTCAGTTCTTCGAGAGAGTCTTCGACCACATCTGACACGCGAAACACACCCAACAGATAGCCTCGAATCTGCTGTCGTCGAGTCTCTAGGGTGTTGGGTTTTTCTCGATAAACGGGCAAAAACACTAAAAACCCAAACTGATCTTTTGCCTCCTGCACCAGCCGAATCCGCGCCGATGCGGTCATGGCTCCAGTATCTCGTGCCGATTCTAGGGCAGAACGACGAGTCTCGTCAGAGGCGAGATCAAACCCCAGGGCGGGTTCGTTGCCTCGTAACGGCTGCACGTAAGTCACAGGAATGTAGTGCGATCGCTCTCCAGCTCTGCTAATTTGCCCTTCGACCGTGCGCTCCGTGATCGTGAATCGAGAATCAACCCGCGATCGCATCTCTGATTCAAAGGCCATGCGCTCGTCCTGAGTCACCTGGGGTGCCCACTCCAGCGCCTGAATGCCGGGATAGTTGAGCAGCGATCGCCGCACAAAGCGATTAAATTCCTGGGGTGAAACCTGCTGTTCTTTCACCAGATACAAATCGCCCAGGGCATATAAAACATCGGTATAGCGGTTAAGGCTGCGCTGGAGAGCGGTTGCAAGAGTCTCAGTGCGGCGCTGAAACTGAAGCCGATCGCTGGCCAACTCCCAACGGCTGACCAAGAGGGCGATCGCCATCGAACTGCTGAGCCCCACGACCATTGCCAGCGTGGGCAACCACCACTGGCGCAACCAGAGTCTATGCTTCATGTCAGGAAACTTTGATACATCTTCCCGATTTCTTCCCGATTTCTTCCTCATTTTTTTCACCCGCTCTGCCTATGGTATGGGCACATCTTTTACGCACTTATTACGAACACGCCCTGACAGGTACGCACTCACGGGCACGCGCTCACAAAGACTTAACGGTTGCCCCAATAACGGATGCAGGGTCGTATTCAACGATCGGGCATGAGCAAGGGTCGGGCATGAGAGAGCTGTGTGTCATTGTACGAAGCATTTACAGATATTCATAGGTTAAGGAAAAGGCATGATGAAGCGACGAGATTTACTCAAGCGAGGCACGGCATTTACGGCGGGCATCTCCATGGCAGCGCTGTTGAAATCCTGCACCAGTCCGTCATCAACCTCAACGACAGATGCGGCAGACTCAGGCAGCAGCACCGACTCTGCGAGCAGTGAGCCGAGTGATGCCACAATCACCATTGCCAGCGGTGGCGGCTTCCCCAACGGACTCGACCTGCATCAAGTCGGCACCAACCGTCCGTCCTACGGCATTTCCTGGAGCATTTACGATCGCCTCGTCACCTTTGGCACAAAAGAATTAGAAGACGGTACTCTGTCTTACGACTACACCGATGTTCAGCCAGAATTGGCCGAATCTTGGGAAGTCGCTGAGGATGGCATGTCTGTGACGTTCATCCTACGCAAAGACGCCACCTTCCACGATGGCACTCCCGTCACCGCCAACGATGTGAAATGGTCGTACGATCGCGCCGTTTCCGTCGGCGGATTTCCTACCTTCCAGATGAAGGCTGGAGCCTTAGAAAATCCAGAGCAGTTTGAGGTGATGGATGACCAGACCTTTAAGGTCAACTTCCTGCGCCAAGACAAGCTCACCCTGATGGATATGGCCGTGCCGATTCCCGCCATCATCAACTCCAAGCTGGTCGAGCCCAACGTCACGAGCGAAGATCCTTGGGGTTTGGAGTGGGTCAACGCCAACGATGCAGGCGGTGGAGCCTACATGATTGAGGGCTTCCAGCCCGAAGAGCGCGTGGTGCTGGTGCGGTTTGAGGAATGGAAGTCTGGCCCGCTGCCCCAAGCCCAAAAAATTATCGAGCTAAACGTGCCCGAAGCAGGCAACCGTCGCGCCCTGCTAGAACGGGGCGATATTGACATCAACTTCGACGTGGCTGAAAAAGATGTCAAAGAACTCAAGGAAATCGGCGATTACACCGTTGTGACGACGCCCATCGAAAATTGCCTCTACACCATTGACCTCCATGCTCAACCTGAGCTAGATGGGGCAGCCAATCCCTTAGCTGATGTCAAAGTGCGACAGGCGATCGCCTATGCCATGCCCTACGACGCCATCGTTGAAACGGCGATGTATGGGGAATGCGTGCCTATGTATGGGGCGGAGAGCAAAGAGCCTTCTTCCATCGACTGGCCGCAGCCCTATCCTTACACCACCGATCTCGATCAGGCCAAGGCGCTGATGGCCGAGTCAGGCTATCCCGATGGATTCGATACGACGTTGGCCTTTGATTTGGGTGCAAAAGAATGGGCCGAACCCTTCGCCGTCCTAACTCAAGAATCCCTTGCCAAAATCGGCATTAACGTCACATTGGAAAAGGTTCCCAGCTCTAACTTCCGCGCCGTGCTGGTAGAGAAGTCTCGCCCCATGATCATCAACAATTTTGGCGGCTGGCTCAACTATCCCGACTATTTCTTTTTCTACTCTTACCACGGCCAAAACGCGACCTTTAACGGCAGCTCCTACCAAAATCCAGAAATGGATAAGCAGATCGATGCGGCTCTCGCGACCGCACCGGGCGATGCCGAGTACGAAAGTAACGTCAAGGGATTTTTGAAAATCGCCTTCGAAGACATGCCCCGTGTGCCAGTGCTCCAGCCCTATCTCTCTGTCGTCATGCAGCCGAGTGTTGAGGGCTATCAGTACTGGTTCCATCGTCAGCTCGACTATCGCCAACTCCGTAAAGCCTAACGACTTGACTTGTAGACTCGTAGGTTGGGTTAAGTGACAGCGAACCCAACAATCAAGCCATACCATAACCAACTTGTAGATTGGGTTAAGACTCGTAGGTTGGGTTGAGCGATCGCGAACCCAACAATCAAGCTTGTAGGTTGGGTCAAGCGATCGCGAACCCAACAGTAAAAAACCTAAAAAGCTCTTGCTCGTTGGGTTTCGTGCCCTCAACCCAACCTACAGTTCGCCCATCCAAAATCGAAAATCCTCAATCCAAAATCGATTATGGCTCGTCATTCGCCTCTTCCAGTCATTGGTCGCCGCATTTTGGCCGCAGTGCCCAGCATTATCGGCGTGGTGATTACCACCTTTTTGCTGGCGCGAGCATTGCCGGGTGATCCGGCGGCCTACCTTGCTGGGCCTGCTGCTACTCAAGAAGCCATCGAAGAAATTCGTGTCACTCTAGGCTTAGATAAGAGCCTCTTCGAGCAGTTCCTCATCTATCTGGGCGATCTGGTGCGGGGAGATTTTGGCTTCTCATTCACCACAGGCCAGCCCGTTGCCGAAGATTTGACCACCCGCCTGCCCGCCTCGTTGGAATTAACCCTAGCCGGACTGATATTCTCCCTTTCCCTCGCACTCCCCTTAGGAATTCTAGCGGCTACCCGCCCTGGTTCGTGGATTGATCATGGGGTGCGGGTGCTGGCAACGGCGGGGGTCTCGCTGCCCACCTTTTTCACCGGACTGCTGCTCATTTACGTCTTTTACTTCAGGCTAGGCATTGCTCCTGCTCCCCTAGGGCGATTGGATATCATCTACTCGCCTCCCGAAGCCGTCACGGGCTTTTATCTGATTGATAGCTTACTGGCGGGAGACGTTGGGCTATTTGTCGCCGCCTTGTATCAGCTCGTTTTGCCTGCCATCACGTTAGGGCTTTTTGCCCTGGCTCCTCTCGCCCGCGTTACCCGTGCGGCCATGTTAGGCGTCTTGTCCAGCGATTTTATTCGGACGGCACGAGCCAACGGTTTGCCGCCGCGCCTGATTTTGTTTGGCTATGCCTTTCGCAACGCCATGTTGCCCGTGATTACGACCCTAGGCATTGTGTTCTCGTTTTTGTTAGGGGCGAATGTTTTGGTGGAAAAGGTGTTTGCGTGGCCGGGAATTGGCTCCTACGCCGTGTCAGCCCTGGTTGCGTCAGACTACGCTCCGGTGCAAGCGTTTGTGCTGATTATGTCGCTGCTGTATGTGTTTCTCAATCTGGCTATTGATTTGCTGTACACCGTCATTGATCCTCGTGCGGGAGTCGAATCATGACCACCACTACCTTGCGCCATGCTCGCTATGTGATGGGCGAAAATAAGATTACATTTTGGGCATTTTTGCTGTTTGCTTTGCTGGCGCTGTTTGCCCTGCTGGGAGAGGCGATCGCCCCTTATGATCCCTTAGCGAGCAATGCGGCGATCGCCCTCCAGGCTCCTACTCCGGCTCACTGGTTTGGCACCGATCAGCTCGGACGCGATGTGCTGAGTCGAGTCATGGTCGCCACCCGTTTAGATCTGGGCATTGCGGTGTCTGCGGTGCTGCTCTCCTTCGTGGTGGGCAGTGTGCTGGGCGTAGCGGCAGGATATTACGGCGGCTGGTGCGATCGCATCATCAGCCGCATTGTCGATACCATCATGGCGTTTCCCTTATTCATCTTGGCGATGGGGCTGGTCGCTGCCCTGGGCAACTCGGTGGAAAACATCATCTACGCCACAGCCATTATCAACTTGCCCCTCTATACTCGTGTGATTCGCTCTGAAGTAATTGTGCGGCGAGAAGCAGGCTTCATCGAAGCGGCTCGACTGGCCGGAAACGGCGACTTTCGCATTATGGCCGCGCACCTGTTCCCCAACGTCTTGCCCGTGATGATGGTGCATATTTCTCTCAACATGGGCTGGGCGATTTTGAACGCAGCAGGGCTGTCGTTCATTGGCCTCGGCGTCAGACCCCCCACGCCCGAGTGGGGCATCATGGTTGCAGAAGGGGCGACCAATATCATTTCTGGAGAATGGTGGCTGGCGATTTTTCCGGGTGTCGTGCTGATGCTGGCGGTGTTTTGCTTCAACCTGCTCGGCGATGGCCTCCGCGATTTGATTGACCCTCGAATGCGAACGTAATATTTGGCTTATTCTTCTGCAAAGTAGGTCTACTAAGTACACATGACTCTCTGATTACCAAAGATTTTGTTTTGATCCCCCTAAATCCCCCTTGAGAAGGGGGACTTCCAATCCGGTTCCCTCCTTTTTAAGGAGGGTTAGGGAGGATCAAATGCAAGGGTTCTGTTGGGTTTTCTGGCTAACCGACATTTTTAGCCGAGTCGCTCCACTAGCAAAACTTTCCTCTTGACCTGCAACTCCTGACTCCTAACTCTTGACTCCTAACTCCTATGACACTTCTCTCTGTCAACGATTTGTCGGTCGAATTTCGAACCCGGTCTGGAGTCGTCAAAGCTCTGGAGCAGGTCAGTTTTGCGGTTAATGCGGGCGAAACGGTCGGCATTGTGGGCGAGAGTGGATCGGGTAAGTCGGTGATGGCCTTTACCCTCATGGGCATTCTCGATCGCGCGGGTGAGGTGACAGCGGGTACGGCCTACTTTTCGCCCGATGGCGATCAGACCTATGACTTGTTGAAGACACCCGAAAAGGTGCTGCGAACCTTGCGCGGCAAAGACCTGTCGATGATTTTCCAAAATCCTCGAACGGCATTGAACCCGATTCGGCGGGTAGGGAAACAAATTGAGGATGTGCTGCGCTGTCATGCCAATCTGCCCAAGGCTCAGCTCAAGTCTCGTGCCATTGAGCTATTAGCTAGCGTTCGTATTCCTGACCCAGAACAGCGCTATGGGGCATATCCCTACGAGCTGTCAGGCGGGCTGTGTCAGCGCATCATGATTGCCCTAGCTCTGGCCTGTTCTCCAAAGCTGCTGGTGGCTGACGAACCGACGACCGGATTAGACGTGACCACCCAGGCCACGGTGATGAATCTGCTTCAGGAATTGTCGAGACAGCACCAGATGGCGACGGTGCTGATTACTCACGATTTAGCCCTGGCATCAGAATATTGCGATCGCATTGTCGTCATGCACGCCGGACATGTGGTGGAATCGGCTCCGACCCATCAGCTTTTCACCTCGCCCCAGCATCCCTACACCGCTAAGCTGATCGCAGCGACTCCAGAGCCCCACAAAGGATTTGCCGATCTGCTGCCCATTCTCGGCAATTTGCCCGATTTGCGATCGCACACGTTGCCGCCTTGTCGTTTTAGTGCCCGGTGCGATCGCCACACCGACACCTGCGATCAGACGCAACTCCAGCGAGAGTGGGTCAGCGACGATCATTTTGTGGCCTGCTGGCATCCGTTAGACTCATCCGTGGCAGCAGATCCCAAACCATCGGTATCGTCCGTGAATTCGTGAGCCCCACTTCTCAAAAAATTATCTCAAAGAACTATCTCAAAGAATTACCTCGAAGAATTATCTCGAAAAAATTAACTGCTCTGGTCTAACTCCTATGGCGACTTCTACCGTCGATTCCCACCCATCATCCGCGACCCTGCCGGAAAAACAGGGATTGCTGACCGTGCAAAACCTGCACAAGCTGTTCCCGATTGGCGGCACACCAGCCCAGCCCAAACGGCTCCATGCCGTAGATGGCGTCAGTTTTTCCATTGGTGAGGGTGAAAGCGTGGGACTGGTGGGCGAGTCGGGCTGCGGCAAATCTACGCTGATTCGCCTGATTGCGCGGCTGCTCGACCCCACCGATGGGCAGATTTGGTTTAACCAGGAAGCGATCAGTCCCGTTTTGGCGCGTCACTTTGCCCAGCATCCCGTGCGATCGCAGCTTCAGATGGTGTTTCAAGACCCGACCGATAGCCTCAACCCTCGCTACACGGCCTTCGATACGATTACAGAACCCCTGAAGCGGTTGGGCAACATGCGCGATCGCCAAGCCCTACGCGAACGGGCGAGTGAGCTGGCTGAATTAGTCGGATTACCCTCAGAACTGCTGCCTCGATTTCCTCATCAGCTCTCTGGCGGACAAAAAGCACGAGTCGGCATTGCGCGGGCGATCGCCCTTAATCCAAAGCTGCTGATTCTCGATGAACCCACTTCTGCTCTGGATGTGTCGGTGCAAGCCATCATCCTCCACCTGCTGGCCGATTTGAAAGATCGATTGGGCATGAGCTATCTGTTTGTCTCCCACGACCTAAACGTGGTGCGACTGTTGTGCGATCGCGTCTTGGTCATGTACCTCGGCAAAATTGTCGAAGTCGGCACCGCCTCCGAAATTTTTACTCAGGCTCGCCATCCCTACACTCAAGCGTTGATTGATGCGATTCCCAGCTTTGAGTCAAAGCCTAAAACCCCAGCGTTGACAGGCGAACCCCGCAGCCCCATTAATCCTGACCCTCACGTGTGTCGTCTGGTCGGGCGCTGTCCCCAGGAGGGCGATCGCTGTCATCAAGAAATGCCAGAACTCGTGGCGATCGCTCCAAACCACCAAGTCGCTTGCCACTGGGCCATAGATCCGACGTTTGCCAGCACAACATAAATTCTGGGGAGCTTGCCAGAGAATGCATCACCGCAGAATACAACACATAACAAAAGCGGGGAAGACATGTCTTCCCCGCTTTATTGACTACGGCAATCGCGAGTCATGCGCCACAACCCAAGACTCCTTCCGCAGAAAAAGCCTCAGACTGCAACATTCAGCACTAGATCAGCACTAGAACTTAGTAACGGAAAGTGCTTGCACCGGGCTTGTGAACGATGAAGCTCAGCACCTGGCACTGCTTGATGTTGTCAAATCCAACCACACGAATATAGCAATCGCGGTACTCGTTACGGCACTCGTTGACTTCGCTCAGCACTTCTTGCACAGAATTCGCGTTGAACAAAGGTAGCTTCCACAGGGTCCAGTAGTAGACCGTGGGCTCAGAGGTTTCGTTGAATTCGATGGCAGGGAAGAAACCCATGTCCAAAATGTACTGAATCTGCTTCGCGATCTGCTGATCGGTCAGCGGAGGTAGATAGGACAGAGTTTCATACCGACGCTCTTTTGGCAGAGTTTTCATGAATGCCTCACTTAAAGGAAAAAGCTATTGAGAACAAAAATCGAAACGGTGCTTGAAATAGAAATTCTGCTCCAAATTCTGGCTCTAAGACTCGTCTAAGTCTGGCTCAGAATCAATCACAGAATCATGCAAGTCAGGTTGCGTCTCCCCTCTCTCCGCATCTGCGACACTCGGCGTAGGTTCCGCTACTTCAAGCTGCGTAATGCGCTCTAGATAGGTTTTCCGATGCCCCATGTTCGCCTGCTGAATCGTCGTCCGCGTCATCTCTGGCATAAAGTCAATGACTTCGTCTGCCAAATGAGCCCGTACGGTCATCACCCGAAATGCAAGATCCTGGTTGGCTTTCAGCAGATCTTGCAAGTACGCTTCCCCGTCCTGAATTTTTTCATGGGAAGAAAAGCGATAAAACCAGGTATAGAGAGGAGGGTTAGTTTCACGCAATTGCGAAATTACGACCCTTACAGCCTCGTAAGTCAAGTAACTGACCAACGTTTTGGCTGTATTTTTTGCAATGTTTTTGAGGTCCATGCTGGACACCGTCGTAGGAAAAACTTGAGCGCTGAGCGTTGAGCCGTGGGAACATGCAAAATGCTCTTAAGGCTCAAAACTCTACACCCACATTCAAAATCAGACGGTATCAACAGCCTCGAATTCGAACTTGATTTCCTTCCACAGTTCACAAGCCGCTGCCAACTCAGGCGACCACTTGCACGCTTCGCGAATGATGTCGCCGCCCTCACGGGTCAGGTCACGACCTTCGTTACGAGCCTGGACACAAGCTTCTAGGGCAACACGGTTGGCGGTTGCACCAGGAGCATTACCCCAAGGGTGACCCAGAGTTCCACCACCAAACTGAAGCACAGAATCGTCACCGAAGATTTCCACGAGAGCAGGCATGTGCCATACGTGGATACCACCGGAAGCTACAGCCATGACGCCGCCCATGGATGCCCAGTCTTGGGTGAAGTAGATACCACGCTCAGGATCTTTCTCGACGTAGTTTTCGCGGAGTAGGTCAACGAAGCCCATGGTGATGGCCTTGTCGCCTTCCAGCTTACCCACAACGGTTCCGGTGTGGATGTGGTCACCACCCGACATGCGTAGACACTTCGCCAAAACGCGGAAGTGCATACCGTGGTTTTTCTGACGGTCAATCACAGCGTGCATCGCGCGGTGAATGTGGAGCAAGACACCATTGTCACGACACCAGTGAGACAGGGTGGTGTTAGCGGTGAAACCAGCCGTCAAGAAGTCATGCATGATGATGGGCATGTTGAGTTCTTTAGCGTACTCAGCCCGCTTGATCATTTCTTCGCAGGTCGCTGCCGTCACGTTGAGGTAGTGACCTTTGATTTCTCCAGTCTCAGCCTGGGCCTTGTGAATGGCGTCAGCAACGAAGAGGAAGCGATCGCGCCAGCGCTGGAACGGCTGAGAGTTAATGTTTTCGTCGTCTTTGGTGAAGTCTAGACCACCCCGCAGACACTCATACACTGCTCGGCCATAGTTCTTTGCAGATAGACCTAGCTTCGGCTTAATCGTACAGCCCAAGAGAGGACGACCGTACTTGTTAATTTTGTCGCGCTCAACGGTAATACCGTGGGGCGGGCCTTGGAAGGTCTTCAGGTAAGCGACAGGAATTCGCAGGTCTTCTAGGCGAAGAGCTTTCAGCGCCTTAAAGCCAAACACGTTACCTACAATAGAGGTCAACATGTTGGTGACAGAGCCTTCCTCAAACAAATCAAGAGGATAAGCAATGTAAGCAATGAACTGACCATCGCTATCGCCACGTACGGGCTCGATATCGTAGCAACGACCCTTGTAGCGGTCGAGGTCAGTCAACAAGTCCGTCCATACAGTGGTCCAAGTTCCTGTAGAGGATTCTGCTGCAACGGCTGCACCTGCCTCTTCGGGGGGAACCCCAGGCTGAGGCGTAACACGAAACGCAGCCAAAATATCAGTATCTTTAGGAGTGTAGTCTGGGGTGTAATAAGTGAGTTTATATTCCTTTACCCCAGCTTCATATCCTTTTGACTGAGTTTTCGTTTGCGAGTAAGACATACTTTCCCTTCCTAATGAATCACCGAATCTGAACCAACAAAAAACTGCACCACCCAGCTAAAAAACAAAGCCAAGTGACGTTAAATTGTCAATATAAGCAACGAATGCAGACAATTTCAGTTGGCGCAAATCAGGACAAAAAACAGGCCAGCACCATTCATTGGTTTCAAAGAACTTCCCTCAGACCTGATCCTGAATTACTGGGTTCCACAAAACTATATCAGGAATCGACTCTGTTTCTATAAGCTGGGCTTCCGATATTCTTTGATCTTCTATAATTTTTGTTTATGAATCTTACAAAGCGTAACAAATAACGCAGATTTATCTCAATCGAAGTA
>JBARXP010000407.1:0-7184 GCA_049647405.1 Elainellaceae cyanobacterium
TCAACTGCAACGAGTCTATTAGGGTTAGATTCCCTACCTCATCGTCAAACTAAGGCACAGGAGAGGATTGGTAGCGTGCTGTATTTAGCAGAGGTTCAGAAGAGAGCAAGGGTTATCGGAAACAATAAGGTTGAGTTTAAACTTCTGGCCTGTCAGCGTTCGGAGCATAGCTGGAGCGCAGTCAGTGAAGAGCTGATTGGGGCTCCTGATGATGTTCAGTACAACAGCGGCGCTCTTGTGCTTGTAGAATTGAGTGCTAGCCGTCAAGTGCAGCGCTACAACGAGGCCGGTCGTCAGCTTGTCAGTATTCTTCAAAATTTCTCTAGGCTACAGGATAAGTTTAAAACTCAAGAAGAAGAAATCGAGCAGTGGAAGCAGTCGCTGACTTATCAGAGTCAGGAGCTAAACCGCCGAGAAATGGAAATAGAGACTCGTCAAGATCAGCTCCAGCAAATGGAGGAAGATTTTGAGCAGCTTGAGCAACAGCGGCGAGAGATCGATGCTGCCCGAGAAGAGGTTGATCGTCTCCAGGAAGAATTTGAGCGTAAAAGTCAAGAGCTTGAGGGTGCTTGGTCTCACCTTCATGGTGAAATTAGACGGTTTGAAGAGCAGAAAGAGGAATTCCAAGGCAGTGCTGGCCTCAGTGCCGAACAGGTTGAGGTAATGCAGAGCATTGTTGAACGATTATCTGGAGCTGTCGTTCCCACTGAAGATATTCATCAACAGATTAATCAAGCGTTTGAATTTGTGACTGAGCAACAATCGTCTCTTGATCAGCTTTGGCAAAGCCTCGAACCAACCGAAAGATCAGCCCAAGAATCTCAAGACGCGATCGCCGAGCAAGAGCAAGAGTTGCAGAATAGCTGGAACGGCTGGCATGAATCTCAAAGTGCGTGGGTTGAGGTACATGCCAACCTTCAGGCAAAACGCAGTGAGTTAACCGTCAAACAAGAATCGCTGAATATCCTTTCCCAGCGTCTTCAACAGCAGACTGAAATCAAGCAAAACGTGATTCAACTGGCTGAAGTCTCTGGCATTGCTAGCGTCGGAGACAAAGTAAACGTTGCAGCCCTTGAAGCCCTGCCACTAGAACAGCTCCAGACAACCGTTAAAAACCTAAGACAAGAATGGGAAAAAAATTCACGCTTTGTCAGCAGTCAAGAAGAAGAGCTGACGTTGCAGCAGCAAGAAATTGAAAAAATTAAGCAAAAAATTGGACAGGCCAGCGAATATGAGCGCTTGAGCCTAGAGAATGAGCTTTCGGACGAACAAGAAAGCTATCGAATGCTGCATGAAACTCTTGTAGGACAGCGTCGAAACGTAAGCGAGCGTGAGCTTGTCTTACGTAAGCATGAGTCTGTTTTAGCGAAACGCGAAGGTCTCCCGATTAGTGATGGGCAAGCTAACGAAATCGATCTAGAACCCGTTCTAAACCAGATCGAAACGATGGAAGGTCAAATCAGCGAAGAGATCCGTTTGCTAGAGCAACAGGTGCAAGAGTTGCAAAGCCAAGTATCTGAGATAGAGGGGTCAGCAAACAACCAGGCCGGGGAGCAATCTTCTACTTTCGACAATCTGAAGCAGCGTGAGCAGGAGCTGCAAGCTCAGCGTTCAGCTACGGCAGAACAGTGGGGCAAGGTCAATACATCACGGGAACTGCTCCAGCAGATTCAGGATGGGGTCAACACTTTTCGAGAAAAAGTGGAGGCGATCGCCAACACAACGGCGCAGCTTCAAGAGGGCAGCGATCATCAGCTTCAGTCTATTCATGAAATGCAGCAAGTTGTTCAGGAGCTTGCCTCTAACCAATCTCCCCAACTCGCAGCCTCTTGATGACGACGAGGATAGTCTGCTAGGGGTTGTAAATCACGATCCATCGTCCTTCAGCGCAGGCGATCGCGCCCCCTGGCAGGGGATCAGTTTGGCTCTTGTTAGGCGCATCAATCAGCCCAACGAGTTTTTCAATGTGGCGATAGCGAGGAGCCTCGGGTAAGAGTTGTAGCAAGCAACGGCGAATCACTCGTCTCTGTAGCGCCAGCGGCACGTTTTGCAGCAGATGTCGCTCCAACCTCACAATTTCGCCCAAATGTTTTTCCTGGCTGCTATCCCAGTGCAGAGTTGCATGATTCTCTCCATCCCCTGCCCCAGACAGAACAACCTCGCGACAAATTTTTTCTGCTTCCGTCTCTAAATAATCGACGTCAGCGCGCATCAGCTCCGCAGTTTGAGCCAAGGTTGATTCGACATTGGGGTTAAAGCGATCGCGCAACAGCGGCAACACCTCATGGCGAATGCGGTTGCGAGTGTAGTGAAGATTTTGATTCGAGGGGTCGTGCCAGACGGGAAGCGACACCCGCTGGCAAAACTCACCCGTTTCTGCACGAGTCATCGCTAGCAATGGCCGCACAAGTTGGATATCAGGGGTGAGCGATCGCCGCCAGCTCAGCGCCTGCAAGCCATCTAAGCCACTGCCTCTGAGTAAGTTGTGGAGTAAAGTTTCGGCGCGATCGCTGGCGGTATGCCCTGTGACGACACAGCCATACCCTTGCGTTTCGGCCAACTCTGTCAAAGCCTGATAGCGCCAACTGCGGGCTGTAGCTTCGCGCTGATCGTGAGCGACCGCATCAGGAGCCGTTTTCAACCAGAAGGGGAGTCTCCAGATCTCAGCCTGACGCTGAACATGCTGCACAGCAGTTGTCGAGTCGGCGTGCCAACGGTGGTCACAGTGGGCGATCGCCAATGCCCACGCCCATTTAGGTTGCAGATCGACCAGCAACTGCGCCAAACATAGCGAATCTTGTCCCCCTGACACTGCAATCAGTAACCGCTGCCCAGGTTCAAGAAGCTGCTGTTTTCGAATCGTCTGATGCAAGTGATCGTGAACCGGAGACCAGGGCGCGGAGTAGGGCATATTCAACCTGCGTCACGACAAGCGATCGCGAACGATCATGGCACACAAAACGAGATTTTCATTCCCACGCTTCCTGGCACGTTCGCCTACGGTGCTTCCCTAATAAGCCTGTCGTCGTAAGAACGGAATCAGGGCTTCAGACACCTTTTCATGCCAGTCTTCCTGGGCATAATGGCCGACTTCCTCAAGTTTAGAGAAGCTGACATCTGACAGAGATTTAGCCAATGTCTCTGCCATCTCTACCGACAGCCACGGATCGCTGAGACCCCAAGCAATTAGGGTGGGCTTCTCCCAAGTTTTCAACCCCGCCTCAATCTCAGCCATCGCCTTCGGCAGTTGGAGATTTCGCACCGCGATGAAGAGCGATCGCCCTGCTGACGAGCTTGCCAAAAACGGACGGCGATAAACATCCAGATCTGCGTCTGAGACCTGATAGGGGCCACCGCCTTCGAGGGTGCGATCGACCAATAGCGGATCTTGAGTAAACATTTCTCCCGCTAGGGGAAGACCCAACTGGCGAATGCGCCAGGGCAGCTTAGCGGTTGTCGATACTGGCGTGTTGAGAATCACCAGTCGATGAATGCGATCGGCATGGCGCAGGGCATATTGAAGCCCTACCGAGCCAAGAAACCCCTGGACTCCGAGAGTAACGCAGGGCAGCTCTAACACATCGAGAAACTCATCAAGGGCTTTGATATAAGCCTCTGGAGTATAGGCAAACTCAAATTTTTCAGCTTTGGCTGAAAACCCCATACCAATCCAATCGGGGGCGATCGCCCGAAAACCGGATTTTCCAAGAGCTGTTAGCACTCCACGCCAACTATATCCCTGGGCTGGGAGACCATGGAGCAAGACAAGAGGTGGCTTATCATTGGGGGTCTCTGGCTCGACCTCTCGGTAAAACCACTCGAAAGCACCTGCTTGCACCGTTTTTTCTGCGATCGCCACCATATCCTCCGTCTTTAGGGTAGAAAGGCTTGCCCTGAAAACATACACTATGGACGTATCGCAGTACACCTTTCTCTATCACCGCCTCTATCACCGCCGAGCCGGGATTGACAGAAAGCCTAGGGGCAATCTCGGTTCATCCGGCGACCATCAGGCAAGAGGGTGTCACATAGCCTCACAGTACTCAAATCAACCCCCGTCAGATCTGCTCCCGTCAAATCGGCTCCCGTCAGATTGACCCGACGCAAATTGGCTCCGTTTAAATTAACATCTTGTAAATTGGCATCGGTCAAATCGACAACAGGTAAGTTGGCCCCGCTCAGATTCGAGCCTTGCAGATTAGCCCCGCTCAAATCTGCATCTCGCAGAAAAGCTCGCGACAGCTGGGCTCGGGTCAAATTGGCATCTGATAAATCAGCGCCGTTGAGATTAGCTTCGCGCAGATTAGCTTGGCGCAAATTGGCCCTTGAGAGATTGGCTCGGCGCAAATCAGCCCAGCGCAGATCGGCATCTTGCAGGTCGCTATCACTCAGGTCGGCATCTCCCAAATTGGCCCGCGCCATTTTCACATTGAGTAAGTGCGCTCCCCGCAAATCAGCCTTATCTAAATCAGCTCGCCGAAAGTCGGCATTGCCCAAATGCGCACCTTGCAGATTTGACCGACTTAGAATAGCGTCTCCTAACGTTGCGTTGTTGAGAATAGTTTTTTCGAGAACAGCATCACCGATATAGGCTCCTCGGAGATTGGCTTCGATCAGCACAGCCTCTGACAGCACAGCCCCGCTCAGCACTGCGTTGCTCAAGTCAGCTCCGGTAAGATCTGCATCTTTAAGGATTGCGCCACTCAACACAGCTTCAGTCAGCACCGCACTATTTAACAGCGTATGCGACAGATCTGCGTTTCTCAGGCTCGCATCCTCTAGCTCAGCTTCGATCAAATCAGCATCTCTGAGGCCGACCCCATCTAAATCACAGTGGTTGCACTCGTGAGTTCGCAGGAGACGACTGACCCGTTCTGCTTTGGCCGCACGATTGGCTAAAAAAACGCCCGCGATCGCCACCAGAAAGCTGAAAAAAATGGCCAGAATAATAAAGGCACGAATGTCTCGTCGATCAAGAGTCCAGGCTACCATTGGCGAATTTGCGTTACTCTCGCTACAGTTTCTATGGCCAGTATTTATTCAAGTGTATAGTTCACGACCTCGTTTCGGTCAGCAGATTCTGACTTAGAATTCCAGCAAGATATCGTTGCGATCAGGCGCACCCAATGGGGCGGAGTCTTCAGACATGAGAGGGCGACGGGCGATTCCCCCAGTGTCATCTTTAGCCGACGACCACAACGAGACCCAGTCCCACAGCAGCCGATCTTGCTGATCGCGCAGGCCATCCAGATCTGAGCCCCAGTTGAGAATCGCAAACCAGACCACGTCTTGCTCAACCGTAGGCATCGCCCCGGCCAGGGTACTCACCACAGACAAAGTGCCCGTTTTCACGGCTGTCGCCCGAGGCAAGGCTCGTCCTTTAATCGTGCCTGTATCAATGCCAGCAACGGGTAAGACATCCGAGATAGTCCAGTTTGAGTCGAGGAGCAGCGCATGGGTGGCCATGAGCAGCGCACAAACCGCATGGGCAGAAAGTCGATTATCGGCACCCAACCCTGAACCGTTGACAAGCTGAATCTCTTCGGAGGGAATTTGGGCGATCGCCGCCACCTTCTCAGCAACGGCCTCCCCTCCGCCTAACGATTCAGCCAGGGAATCAGCAATGAAATTATTGCTGTAGATATTCATCTGCTTCAAAATTTCCACCAGCGGCAGCGATTGATGCTGAATGAGTGGAGTTGTTCCCAAAGCTTCGAGTGCAGCAGAATCAACGGTTTGCACGGTGCCTTGAATCGGCAACTGCGGACGAGGCGTTTCGGGGGGAAGCGTCGCAAACTGAGTCTCGGCTTCGGCAGGCCACAGAGGCGCAGACAGGCCCTGTTGCAACAACCGCCCAGCCGTGAGGGGGTTGTCCTTAAAATTCATCGCAAACGGCCCCACAATCACCAGATTTCCGGCCACAGCCTCAACCCCTGCCTGATTCAAAGCATTCGCTAGGGCGATCGCCTCTTCCCAGACAAAAAACGGATCACCCCCGCCCTGGACAATCAAATCACCTTGAATCACCCCATTCTCCAAGGTTCCGGTGTAGCTGACGAGAGTGGAGAACTGATGATCGACGCCCCAGGTGTCAAGGGCTGCCAGCGTCGTCGCGATTTTGGTTAAAGAGGCCGCAGGCAAAGGCTCATTGCCCAGGTGTTCGGCTAACACCGTACGCCCAGACTGAACCCAAACGCTCTGTCGTTCGGCAGGCAAACCCTGGTCTTCTAATGCCTTGAGATGAGCCTCAACAGCGGCGATCGCCCCAGCATCAGGCACAAACTGGGGGCGTGTCAGCGTTTGGGGATCGGTAGTTTCTATCCACCCTGGCAGAGAAGATAGCCTGAGTCGCTGCAAGTCTTGGGAATAAGGCCATATCGAAATAAGCCATGAGCTAATCAGATCCAGCACTGAAAAGTGGCCTCCTTCTATAACTGACGGTAAAACTGAAACTGACTGTAAAACTGACGGTGACTGACGTAAAACATGCACAAACCACCCCCATACCTTGAGCACCAATCAGAAAAATATCTTCATGTTTTAGATGACTCATTGCCCACCGATACGCCATCATCTTGAGCTAGCTCAACCTGACCTAGCTCAACCTATGCATGGTCATGACATCAGACACTAAACTAGTTGTTTTGTACCCACCTCAACCTGCCTCAACTCTAGCGCACCCTGCAACTCTTGAGTCAGAGGAAGTCAGGCATCAATGCCCCTAGGTCGGCATGAATCATGCCAGTCGGGCACTGGGCTGAGCGCTCCTGCTAATTGGGGCGATCGCAACAAAATCTTGCATCTCCCATCACTCTCAATTCATATCGGCTCTATCCGGAAAATGTGAGACGACTGTTTCATGTCGGGCTGCCTCTGATGCAGGATCAATCATCTATCAACGAGTAACAGAATCGCTCCTAGATTTGTGGTGTTGCACATTCGAAGAATGATTTTGGTAGGGGCATAGCAGTGTACTTGTTTAGCGTGATGCTTTGCTAGATCCCCCTAAATCCCCCTTAAAAAGGGGGACTTTGAACCAGCCTTGAAAATCCCCCTAAAAAAGGGTAGGGTTGATTCTTTAGCAGAAGGAATACAAACTAGAAGCGTTGTGAGTCGGTGAGTGTCATGGGAGTAGACGCCCTCATTGAACAGTTGAAAACGATTCCAGACTGGAGACGCGGTCG
>JBARXP010000408.1:0-2281 GCA_049647405.1 Elainellaceae cyanobacterium
TGCAGGCCAAATGTTCGACAACGAATACGACTTAGCCATGACTGTCATTGAGGGGATGGAGGCGCGAAGCAAAGCCGGAAATTACCTGCTGGAACGTTTTATATTTAATTCCGCCTAGCTACTTACACTCTTTTATCTGGTTGGATGCTGATTTTTTCTGGTTATTGTGGCGACGATGAGCATTTCGCGTCTGACGTAGTCGATAACGATTGAGAAGTCGATAATTTGTCCCTAATAGCTGACGAATACTTCTGTATGCGATGGCTTTGCCCTTGCTAATATCAACGATGGCAACTGTAGCAGGCTTGTCTCGACCGTAGCTGACACCCGCGACAATTAAGGGATTTCCTTGATATCGTGGTTTGCTGGGGCGAGGAAACGAATTTTCGATGAGTGACAAGGTTTTCTCTTTTCTCTTGATAAATTCCTCTTGAGTTTTGGTGAGATTACCCTTTGACTTTGTACCATTGATAACTTTGGCAATCTCGTTTGCTTTTTCGTCCTTGACTTCGTTAGTGCCTTCCTGAGTCCAGAATCGAGTTTCGACGGTGCAAAACAACGTGAGCGAGTTGGCGTCCCAGGGAACACCATCACCTTTTCTCTCTTTCCAAGCGATGCGACCAGACCGCAGCGTAAAAAGGGAGGCTGAATGCTGATTTTTACTTTTTCGTTTTACGTGTTGATCTTCTAGAAATCGCTTGAACCAATGGAGAGCGCGCTGATCGCAATAGATTTCGAAATAGCGTCTGCCAAATCCACTGCATGTGACTCGGAGACGTCCTTTATCCGTTATTGACCAGATGAGATCTTCGGAGGTCTCATAATTGATTGGAAACGGAAGGGGATGCTTACTTCGCAGAAGGTTTGCTTGCCAATCAGCAGCTTCGTCTTCATCTTGAGGCATTCGCTCTGTGGCTTGCGCTAATGCCTCTAGCCACGGCTGCCAGGATAAGTTTCGTCCTTGAGGCAGCCTAGTGCGCTGAAATTTTCGGAGTAGTCGCTCCAAACGAATTTCTGCTTTACGTCTGCGCTTTGCAAATTTCTCAGGGTTTTCAGGCTCTTTGGGAACATAACCACCATATTTGAGTAAGTAGGCGATCGCCCCACGGATCAAGTTATCTTCTTCCTGCCGATAGCGCTCTATCAATACCTTGAACGTGCCACGGCGGGGGTTTTCTATTTTCTGTTTGGGTTTACGAGTGCGACGCTTTGTCGTGTTTGGAGATACTGTTTCAGAGGATGAGCGATCGCCATTATCAGATGCTGTAGCCTCATCGATATTTTGTTCAATTTCGCCCAGGAGTGTAACTGCGGTGCGGTGTAAGGTCTCAAGGTCGCAGTTGCATGATTTAAGGAGGTCGTCGTCACTCTTAAGAATCTCTAACCAACGAGTCTGGCCTTCGATTTGCCAGCTTAATCTGCTGCGGAGTTTGAACCAAGATTTGTAGGTGCGTTTGACAAGTGTGACTGCCGATTTCTGGACTCTGGCGGGTAAGACGGAAAATAGGGGATCGTTCTTTGGAGAATCGTCTTTTAGAGATTTGAAAGTTTCGTCCACGGCATTGGCTGGAATTTTGCCTTGAAGCCGCCAATCGTTGAAGTCTGGATGTTCGGCAACTTGCTGGAGAAGCTGGTTAATGAGGGGAGTGTAGTGATCGGACATCAGAGTCCAGAGGAACTGGCGATTCTCTTCGCTGGCAACAAGGCGGCACTGAATTGTTTTCTGGCTCATGACTGAATAGTTCAGGTGAACTATTACAAAATTTTACTCTATATTAGAGTGCATTGGTATTAATCTCGGCGAACCCCCAATTTAGCAAGGGGTTTGACAACTGGAGGTTATATTAAGGCCAGTTTCCTAGATTCTTGTCATGAGCGGGATTGGTAGTGGAAGAATCCTGTAAAGCGCTAGGGTTGTTTTGAATCTCGCCTAGGCATATCGCTTGCAATTTGCGCATGTCTTGGGCCAATCGCCCAGTAGAACTTACCTACGATATCCATGGCCCAGCTTTGCAGTTCTTTGAGGGCGATAGGCTCATCGGTAATAGCAATATTCTGCCGATAGATCGCGATGCGAGAAGCACGCTTATCAGAGAGGCGTTCCCAGCTAAGAGGGGCTTCTAGCTCTGTTTCTATTTCAGCTTTGTGAGAAATAGGCGTTGCTGATTCAGGGGATGATTATGAGACTGTAGGAATCGGCCTCGGAGGAACTGGTACTTCCCCAAACTTGAGATAATGAATGAACAGTCGAATAGAATGTTTCAGCATTTCTACGGACTTT
>JBARXP010000409.1:0-1545 GCA_049647405.1 Elainellaceae cyanobacterium
CTCATTTTTCAGAGAGATGAAATAACCACTGCCCATACCAATTCCCAGAGCAACGAGGGGTAGAACCTATTTCATGGCGCTAAGCTAACGGTAGAAATGAAATGCGCAAGGCTAGGCCGACGATAGACTGAAAAAGTGAATGATAGTGGCGGAGAGGCAAGGCACACGGGCCAGAAAGCCCGCGCTCCAAAATAAAGGCGGGTGGACATTCCTGTCCGCCGATGCATCCTAGACGCTTAAAACAGCGAGGCAGGGCGAAGTGACAGGCGTATCGCTTCAAGTTGTCACCCTACAATTCCATTGTAAGCGAATCGTCCTTGATACGGAAAGTTACGGTGGACTTTTCCGTCACTTCCCCACTGATCAGAGCTCGGGCCAGCTTTGTCTCCACCTGCTTTTGCAAGAAGCGCTTGAGCGGGCGGGCACCGTAAATCGGATCATACCCCTTCTCCCCGATCCACTTGCGGGCCGCATCGTCAAACTCAATGACGATGTGCCGATCAGCCAGACGCTTGTTCAGCTCGCTAAGAAGCAGATCGACGATCAAAGTGATTTCTTCCAAGGTCAGCGGTTTAAACAGAATGACATCGTCGATCCGATTTAAAAACTCAGGACGGAAGCCCTGCCGCAGCTCCGTCATGACCGACTCGCGCACGGTTTCCGGTATGACAGATCCAGTCACGCCTTCGGTCAGGTATCGGCTGCCGACGTTGGAGGTCATAATGATGACAGTATTCTTAAAATCAACCGTGTGCCCCTGCGAATCAGTGATCCGTCCGTCATCCATCACTTGTAGAAGGACGTTAAAGACATCCGGGTGCGCTTTCTCGATTTCATCAAAAAGCACCACGCTGTAGGGCTTACGGCGAACCGCTTCAGTCAACTGACCGCCTTCATCATAGCCGACATATCCAGGAGGTGCGCCAATCAAGCGAGCCACCGAGTGCTTCTCCATATATTCTGACATGTCGATGCGCACAATGTTATCCTCGGTATCAAAAAGCGTCTGCGCCAGCGTACGGGCCAGCTCGGTCTTACCCACTCCGGTGGGTCCAAGAAAGAGAAAGCTACCAATCGGCCGCCGTTGATCCTTGATCCCGGCACGCGCGCGAATGATCGCCTCGGAAACCAAAGTCACCGCTTCATCCTGACCGACCACGCGTTCATGCAACACGTCTTCCAGCCGGAGCAACTTCTCCTTCTCGCCTTCAACGAGTCGAGTCACAGGCACACCCGTCCATTTGGATACGATCTCGGCGATCTCTTCCTGTGACACTTCTTCCTTCAGCAAAGCACCCTCCTTCGCTTCAGCCGCTTCGAGTTCTTTCAAGCGAGCCTCCAGCTCGGGCATCTTTCCATGACGCAGCTGCGCCACTGTATTCAAATCGTAATGACGCTCCGCCTTCTCCATCTCGATCCGGGTCGTATCGATCGCTTCGCGCAGCGCACGAATCTGATCGATGGCACCTTTTTCCTGATCCCATTGCGCCCGCAAAACAGATGCACGCTCACGAATATTAGCCAATTCTTTGGACAATGTTACTA
>JBARXP010000410.1:0-10629 GCA_049647405.1 Elainellaceae cyanobacterium
GGAGACTATAACAATGACGGTTTTGAGGATTTGGCGATCGCAGCTCCCGGTGACGGTGGCGTGAGCAATACGGGGGCCGTCAACATTCTCTACGGTTCGTTCAGTGGATTAGTCGCGTGATGGCCAAACGTTGGGTCTTGATCGTTGAGAGTTTTTGAGGTTGCTCCGGGACAATTTAGTGAATGACTCGGTGCTTTGGGCGTTACCCCAGGGCACCTTTTCTTTTCTTTTGCCTCGCTTCCGATTGTCTTAATGCGGTACTTTTTCGATCGCCCGCCTCATCGGGTGATTCATGGGGCGATCGCCTCCTGTATAGTTTTGTTAATGTTGAATTGAATATGTTGGATTGAGTATGTTGGATTGAATGTCTCACCCTAGTCCTGAGTTCGCATCATGGGCAGGCGTTAGGCACAAGCATCACGGTTGAGGACGACATCTGTTGAAGACCCCATCTATGCAAGCCCAAGAACTGCAACCCCAAGGCCGCGCCACCGTCTCTGAGCTAGAGCAGGCGATCGCCGCATCCCAACATTACCTGCTGTCGCAGCAGCATGAAGAAGGCTACTGGTGGTCGGAGCTAGAGTCTAACGTGACGATGGCAGCGGAAGTGGTGCTGCTTCATAAAATTTGGGGCACCGATGCCAGTCGGCCGTTGCATAAAGTGGAAGCCTATCTGCGGCGCGAGCAGAGAGCCCATGGGGGCTGGGAACTGTTTTATGGCGATGGAGGGCATCTCAGCAACTCCGTCGAAGCCTACATGGCGCTAAAGCTCTTGGGAGTATCGCCCGACGATCCGGCGATGGTTAAGGCGCGATCGTTCATTCTCGACAATGGCGGCATTGAGAAATGTAGGGTATTTACCAAACTGCATCTCGCTCTCATTGGCTGCTATGACTGGCACGGCGTGCCTTCGATTCCTCCATGGGTGATGCTGTTGCCGCAGTCGTTTCCGATTTACGAAATGTCGAGCTGGGCGCGGGGCAGCACGGTGCCGCTGCTGATCGTGTTTGACCAGAAGCCTGTTTTTGTGACGGAGCCATCCATTACCCTCGACGAGCTGTATCTTGAGGGACGTGACCAGGCCAACCTAGATTTTCCCAAGAGCGGCAACTGGAGCGACCTGTTCTTGAGCCTAGACAAGGTTTTCAAGTTCATGGAAAAGGCAAACCTCGTTCCGTTTCGGCAAGCGGGGTTAAAGGCAGCGGAAAAGTGGGTCTTAGAGCGCCAAGAAGAAACCGGAGACTGGGGCGGCATTATTCCCGCCATGCTCAACTCTTTGCTAGCGTTGCGCTGTCTTGGCTACGATCGCCATGATCCTCTAGTCGAGCGGGGCATGGCCGCCGTTGATCGCTTTGCCATCGAGACTGATGATACTTACCATGTGCAGCCCTGTGTCTCACCCATCTGGGACACGGCCTGGTGCATTCGTGCCCTGCGTGATTCGGGTTTGCCTGCCGACCATCCTGAGCTGGTCAAAGCCGGGGAATGGCTGTGCGATCGCCAAATCATCGACTACGGCGACTGGGCGGTGAAAAATAAGCAGGGGCGGCCAGGGGCTTGGGCCTTTGAGTTTGTCAATCGCTGGTATCCAGACATTGACGACACAGCCACGATTGTGATGGCTCTCAGTCAGATCTCACTGCCCAACGAAAAGCTGAAGCAGACGGCGATCGCCCGTGCCGTCGATTGGATCGCAACCATGCAGTGCAAACCGGGCGGCTGGGGAGCCTTTGACATCGACAACGATCACGAATGGCTCAATGCCCTGCCCTACGCTGACTTAAAAGCGATGATCGATCCCAACACGGCTGACGTAACCGCGCGGGTAGTAGAAATGGTCGGCTATTTGATGCCGCTCGCGGCTGACCGTCTCTACGATCCTCTCGTCAGTCCTGACCCGTCGGCTCCTTACTCAAATATTCCGGCTCTGCTGCCCGCTGCCGATGTCGAGTATCCGCCTCGACTAGCCCGCGCCCTCGACTACCTGACTCGCGAGCAAGAAGCAGATGGGTCTTGGTTTGGGCGCTGGGGAGTCAACTATATCTATGGCACGAGTGGCGTGCTCTCGGCACTATCGCTGGCCGCACCCAAAACCCATCGCACCCAAATTGAACGGGGGGTTGAGTGGTTTCTCCACTGTCAAAACGACGATGGCGGCTGGGGTGAAACCTGCTTTAGCTACAACGATCCTCAGCTCAAAGGTCAGGGCGACAGCACGGCCTCTCAAACGGCTTGGGCGCTGATTGGGTTAATGGATGCGGCGAAGGCAACAGGAGACTGTGACGAAGAGGCGATCGCACAAGGCGTTCAGTATCTCATCAACACCCAGCTTGAGGGCGGGTTTTGGGACGAAGCCTACTTCACAGGCACGGGCTTCCCTTGCCACTTCTATCTCAAGTACCACATGTACCAGCAATATTTCTCCTTGATTGCCCTGGGTCGCTACCAGGAACAGTTTGCGTCTTAACGCTCAGGGGATAAGACACGGGTTTCACGATACGCAATTCCTTAATCTTCTACTAATTCCTTAATCTTCTACTTAATCTACATGAGGACTCAAGCCATGACCGATGCAACCACCGATTTACCCACCCAGGATGCCGTAGTCAACACCGAGACGGTGACCCAGCAGCTTTATTGGCGCTATGCGACCAAAGCATTTGACCCCACGCACAAAATTCCCGATCCCGTCTGGACGACCCTAGAGCAGAGTCTAGTGCTCGCGCCCTCTTCCTTTGGTCTACAGCCCTGGAAGTTTATCGTTGTGCAAAATCCTGAGATTCGCCAGCAGTTGCTAGAGCACTCTTGGGGGCAGAAGCAGGTGGTAGATGCCTCCCACTTTGTGGTGTTTGCGATTAAGCAAGATATCAACGCTGCCGATGTCGATCGGTATCTGGAGCGCATGTCAGAAGTGCAGGGAGTGCCCACAGAAAACCTAAAAGGCTTTGGCTCCGTCGTCAAAGGCTTTTTGGATAATCCTCCGTTCCCACTCAACAAAAATGAATGGTCGGCTCGCCAGGTTTACATAGCATTGGGTCAGTTTATGACCTGCGCCGCCATGTTGGGCATCGACACCTGCCCCATGGAAGGCATGATCCCCGCTAAATATGACGAAGTGCTGGGTCTCACCTCCCAAGACTATGCGACGGTCGTTGCCTGTGCCGCAGGCTACCGCGCCGCCGATGACAAATCCGCCGATCGCCCCAAAGTTCGTTACAGCACGGAAACCGTCGTGCAGTATGTAGACTAACTGAATTCTGACTGATTCTGGCTTGAGAATCGGCGATCGCCTTGAGATCGCTTCTCTGTTAAGATGACGCGCACAACACGTCCAAACATCCCTCTTCTGTGGCAATCTGGATGTGGATACAATCAATTCATGGGCATCATTCCCGTCAAGCTACAGACCGCAACGCTATAACAATTTCGTATGCAGACTCTGCCTAATCCCAACGCCTCCAGTGCGCTACCCTCCGGTGCGTCATCTGACCCCACCCTGCTCACCGACACCACGATTCATCGCCGCAAAACTCGTCCTGTTCCAGTCGGAGATATCATCATCGGCGGCGGGCATCCGGTGGTGGTGCAGTCGATGATCAACGAAGACACCCACGACATCGAAGGCGCGGTGGCAGCCATTCGCCGTCTGCACGAAATGGGCTGTGAAATTGTGCGGGTGACCGTTCCCAGCATTGGTCATGCCAAAGCAGTGGCTGACATTAAAGAAAAGCTGCAAGCAACCTATCAGGCCGTGCCCCTCGTGGCCGACGTTCACCACAACGGCATGAAAATTGCCCTAGAAGTGGCAAAGCATGTCGATAAGGTGCGCATTAATCCTGGACTCTACGTGTTTGAGAAGCCGAAGGGCGATCGCACAGAGTATACCGAGGCCGAATTTAATGAGATTGGCGAAAAAATTCGCGACACGCTTAAGCCGTTAGTGCTTTCGCTGAAAGAGCAGAACAAGTCCATGCGGATTGGGGTCAACCACGGGTCACTGGCTGAGCGAATGCTGTTTACCTATGGCGACACGCCGGAAGGCATGGTGCAGTCGGCGCTGGAATTCATCCGCATCTGCGAATCGTTGGACTATCAAAATCTGGTCATTTCCCTTAAGGCGTCTCGTGTGCCTGTGATGCTGGCGGCCTATCGGCTGATGGCGCGAGAAATGGACAAGCTCGGCATGGACTATCCGCTGCATTTGGGCGTCACCGAAGCCGGAGACGGCGAATACGGACGCATTAAGTCTACGGCTGGCATCGGCACGCTTTTAGCAGAAGGCATTGGCGACACGATTCGCGTTTCTCTCACCGAAGCCCCGGAAAAAGAAATTCCCGTCTGCTACAGCATTCTGCAAGCTCTGGGTCTGCGGAAAACCATGGTGGAATATGTGGCCTGCCCCTCCTGTGGCCGGACGCTGTTTAACCTAGAAGAGGTGCTGCATAAGGTGCGCGAAGCCACAAAGCACCTGACAGGCTTGGATATTGCCGTCATGGGCTGCATCGTCAATGGCCCCGGCGAAATGGCCGATGCCGATTACGGTTACGTGGGTCGTCAGCCCGGATTTATTTCCCTCTATCGAGGTCGCGAAGAAATTAAAAAAGTGCCGGAAGATCAGGGGGTCGCTGAGCTGATTAACCTGATTAAGGCAGACGATCGCTGGGTCGAGCCTGAGGCTTGAATTCGAATCTGCGTTCGCTTCAGAATTCATCTATAAGCCTGATCAAAGGGGCGATCGCCCTTTCTTTTTTTCCTACATCCCGATCCACTAGTCAGGGAGAACACAAGCTCTAAGCTAGAATCAGGCAAGGCATCGTTAACTGATGCCTCAGCACCTCCTATTTGCGCATATCATGTTGGATTATCCCAAAAGCCATAAGGTAGAGCAGGTTGATGATTACCACGGCGTTAAGGTAGCCGATCCGTACCGATGGCTAGAAGATCCTGATTCGGACGAGAGCCGCCAGTGGATTGAGGCTCAAAACACCCTCACCTTTGGCTATCTCAACCAGATTCCTGAGCGGCAAGCCATCAAAGAGCGGCTGACTCAGTTGTGGAATTATGAAAAGTTTCGCACCCCCGTGAAGAAGGGCGATCGCTACTTTTTCTTCAAGAATGATGGGCTGCAAAACCAGGATGTGTTCTACACATTGCCCGATCTAGATGCAGAGCCGCAGGTGCTTCTTGATCCCAACACGTTTTCCAAAGACGGCACCGTTGCCCTTTCAGGACTAGCCATCACCGAAAACGCTTCCCTGGTAGCCTATGGCATCTCTGCCTCAGGGTCAGACTGGAAAGAATGGAAGGTTCGCGATATCGCAACCGGGCAAGATCTAGACGACCATATTCGGTGGGTCAAATTTTCCAGCGTGTCTTGGACAAAAGACGGTCAGGGCTTTTTCTACAGCCGCTACGACGAGCCCAACGAGAAAACCAAGCTCGAAGATGTCAACTATTTTCAAAAGCTGTTCTATCACCGTCTCGGCACACCGCAGTCTGAAGACGTGCTGGTTTACCATCGCCCCGACGAAAAAGAATGGGGCTTTGGCAATTACGTCACCGAAGACGGTAAGTATCTGATCATCTCAGTCTGGCGCGGCACCGATCGCAAAAATCTGGTGTTCTACAAAGACTTAACCCAGCCTGATGCACCTGTCGTTGAATTGATTCAGGAGTTTGAGGCTGAGTTTAACTTTATTGAGCATGATGACTCACTCTTCTGGTTTCAAACCGATCTGAATGCCCCACGAGGCCGCGTCATGGCGATCGCCATCGATCATCCCAGTCGAGATCAGTGGAAAGAGCTGGTTCCCGAACGAGACGACACGCTCCAGAGCGTCGGCGTGCTCAACAACCAGTTTCTGGCGTCTTACCTGCAAGATGCCCGTTCTACGGTGCGCGTCTTCGAGCTAAATGGCGGCTTTGTCCGCGAGGTGGTGTTGCCAGGAATTGGCTCTGTGGGAGGGTTTGCAGGCAAGCGCGACGATGTCGAAACTTTCTATACCTTCACCGGGTTCATTACCCCGCCAACGATCTATCGCTACAACCTGATTTCTGGCGAAAGCACGCTTTTTCGCCAGCCCAGTGTCGATTTTGACCCCAGTCAGTTTGAAACCCGACAGGTCTTCTACAGCAGCAAAGACGGCACTCGCATCCCCATGTTTATCACCCACAAAAAGGGGATAGCGCTCAATGGTCAAAATCCGACGTTGCTATACGGCTATGGGGGCTTCAATGTCTCGCTAACGCCTTCATTTTCGATTAGCAATACCGTGTGGATGGAAATGGGCGGCGTTTATGCCGTGCCAAACCTGCGCGGCGGCGGCGAATATGGCGAAGGCTGGCACCAGGCCGGGACAAAGGGACGCAAGCAAAATGTGTTTGATGATTTCATTGCAGCGGCAGAGTGGCTGATTGCGGAAGGCTATACGTCTACGCCCAAGTTGGCGATCGCCGGAGGCAGCAATGGCGGTTTGCTGGTCGGAGCCTGTATGACTCAGCGACCTGACCTGTTTGCGGCAGCGCTCCCGGCTGTGGGGGTGATGGATATGCTGCGATTCCACAAGTTCACCATCGGCTGGGCCTGGACTTCAGACTACGGCTCCCCCGATGACGCTAAGGAATTCAAAGCCCTCTATGATTACTCGCCGCTTCACAACCTGAAGGCCGACACCGCCTATCCGGCAACGCTAATCACCACGGCGGATCATGACGATCGGGTCGTGCCTGCCCACAGCTTTAAGTTTGCAGCGGCGCTCCAAGAGGCTCATGCTGGCGACACACCAGCGCTGATTCGGATTGAAACGAAAGCCGGACACGGAGCCGGAAAGCCTACCACGAAGATCATTGAAGAAATTGCTGACAAGTGGGGCTTTCTCGTGCGCACCCTATCCATTGAGATGCCGTAATCTGAACCACAGGATTCTCCATGCCCCGGCGCAAATCTTCAGAGTCCCCAAAAAAGCCAGCATCACCATCCACCTCCGGTGCTGACCCTCGGCTCAAGCCCATTCTCGACTGGTTTGAGACGCAGGGCTGGAACCCGCTATCGTTTCAGCTCGAAGCCTGGGAAGCGTTTCTGGACGGCAGAAGCGGCATTATTCAAGTGCCTACGGGTTCGGGCAAGACCTACGCGGCAGTGATGGGGGCGATCGCCACAATGCTGGCCGATCCCAAAGCTGGACTCCAGCTTCTCTACATCACCCCCCTGCGGGCACTGTCGCGAGACATCGAACAGTCGATTTTGCGCCCGATTCAAGAGATGGGCTGGGATCTGCGGGTAGAGTCGCGCACGGGCGACACCAGCTCATCGCGCAAGACAAAGCAGATGAAGTCGATGCCCCAGATTCTCATCACTACACCCGAATCCCTCTCGGTGATGTTGTCTTATAAAGACAGTCAGAAACGGTTTGGCAATGTGCAGGCGGTGATTCTCGACGAATGGCACGAACTCATGAGTTCAAAGCGGGGCACTCAGACGGAATTGGGAGTTGCACAGTTGCGAACACTGGCTGCCGATCTGCGAATTTGGGCGGTCTCCGCCACCCTCGGCAACCTGGAAGAAGCGGCTCAAACTGCCGTGGGACTCCATCACCCCCCCGCCATCATTCAGTCAAACCTAAAGCGCGACACGGTGATTCGCAGTATCTTGCCGGACTCTGTAGACTCGTTCCCCTGGGCGGGACATCTGGGCTTGAGAATGTTTCAGGAGCTAGTGGACGCCCTTGATATTGAGATCTCGACGCTGATTTTTACGAATACGCGATCGCAGTCTGAGCGCTGGTTTAAAGCGATTCAGTTTGCCATGCCAGATGATGGCGATCGCATTGCCCTACACCACGGCTCCATTGACGCAAAATCGCGAGAGGCGATCGAGGCCGGAGTGAAAAACGGCTCGATCAAATGGGTCGTGTGTACGTCGTCGTTGGATCTAGGCGTAGACTTTCAGCCCGTAGAACGAGTCGTGCAAATCGGCAGCGCCAAGAATTTGGCGAGACTGCTGCAACGAGCAGGGCGATCGGCCCACGTTCCCGAAGGCACCTCCGAAATCTTCTTCCTGCCCACCAATGCCTTAGAACTGCTAGAAATCTCTGCCTTTCGCAATGGCCTTGCCTCCGGCGACATCGAAACTCGCCGTCCTCTGCACAAACCTTACGACGTACTCGTTCAGCACCTCGTCACCCTAGCCTGCGGCGACGGCTTCACCCCCAAAGACATTCTCGCCACCCTCAACAGCACCGTCTCCTATCAAGATCTGACGGATGAGGAATTAAGCTGGGCAATTGAGTTCATCGAAAAAGGCGGACGCTGCCTCAGCGCCTATCCCCGCTATCAAAAAGTTGTGTTGGAGGAGGGCGTCTATCGCGTCACCGACACCAAAATCTCGCGGATGCATCGCATGGGCATCGGCACCATCACCTCCAACCAAGCCATGAAAATGGTCTACACCAACCGCAAACAAATCGGCATCGTCGAAGAAAACTTTGTCTCAAAGCTCAACAAAGGCGACGTGTTTTTCTTCGCGGGTCGCCAGCTCGAATTTGTCATGACCAAAGACATGATGGTCTATGTCCGCAATACGAGCAAAAAGTCCACAGTGACGCCCATCTGGGGCGGCGGCAACCTAACCATCTCCGACACCCTCAGCACTCACCTGCGGCGAGAGATTGACGCAGCCCGAAAAGATGTCGCCCCCAACGAAGAGATCGAGTGCATTCGCCCCCTGCTCTCCACCCAATCATTCGTCTCTCACCTGCCCGCCCAAACCGAACTGCTGATCGAGTGCTGCAAAACCCGCGAGGGTCAACACCTCTACGTTTTCCCCTTCGAGGGTCGCTTTGTCCATGAAGGGCTGGGCTTCCTCTGGGGCTATCGCTTCGCCAACCAAAAACACGCCACCTTCACCATTTCTGTGAATGACTACGGCTTTGAGATTCTTGCGCCCAAAGACTACCCCTTTCAGGAGCTATTTTCGAAAGAGTTCTTCAGCCTAGAAGCCCTCTACGACGACATCAAAAACAGCCTCAACCTTTCAGAACTGACCCAGCGCAAGTTTCGCAGCATCGCCCAGGTGGCGGGGCTGGTGTTTAAGGGCTACCCGTCATCCCGCAAAACATCGAGCCAGCTCCAGGTGAGTTCGTCGCTGATCTATGAGGTGTTCACCAAATATGAACCAGAGAACTTGCTGCTGAAACAGGCCGAACGGGAAGTGCTGGAACATCAGCTAGAAGCTCACCGTCTATCGCGAACCCTAGAGCAGCTGAATCAGTTCTCAGTGGTCTGGAAGGAAACCAAGCGCCCGTCGCCATTTGCCTTCCCGCTATTGGTGGGGCGGATGAACTCTCGCATGTCGAACGAAACCCTAATGGAGCGCATCGAACGGATGAAAGCCCAATGGGACAATCGCTGAAGGGAGTGCTGAAGGGAGTAGGATTTCCCCTTAAGCGCTGATGGTAATGTCTAGGTAGCCATCAAGTTTGAGCAAAATCAAAACCCATGAATGTCGGAATTTATATCTATGATCAGGCTGAAGTGCTTGACTTTTCGGGGCCATTTGAAGTGTTCTCTACGGCGTCAAGACTTTGTATTGATGGAGATCCCTTTACGGTTTTCTTGGTGAGTGAAACGGGACATGAAGTGAGTGCGCGAGGCAACTATCGGGTGACCCCATCCTTCGGCTTTCACAATCACCCAGTCATTGATGTCTTGATTGTCGTCGGTGGCGTCCATGGAGCAGAACTGTCAAAGATCGCTGTGATGAACTGGATTGCAGCCCAAGCTGAAACAGCCAAAGTCGTCGCTTCGGTGTGTACGGGTGCATTTTTGTTGGCGGAAGCGAAGGTATTAACAACGGAGCAGGTGACAACTCATTGGGAAGATATCCCTGATTTGCGAGCAACATACCCCGGCTTGACGGTTCATGAATCAAGGCGCTGGGTCGATGAAGGCGCGATCGTCACGTCAGGGGGCATATCGGCAGGTATCGATATGAGTCTACATTTGGTCAGCAAGCTCCATTCGCTTGAATTAGCTGAAAAAACAGCGAAGCAAATGGAATTTGATTGGACAAAGAATTCATGAAAAGGATGACACCCATCATGATGGCGATACGGGCTACGCCCAAGCAAGCGATCGCCCCTTCCCATCAATCCCAAAGCCAACTCAGACTGAGAACGAAACCCGGCAATACGGGATCGCCTGATAGAAAATCCGGCGCATTCAACACCTCAACGGCTTGACCTAGACGATAGATTTCTGCCTGCTTGTCTTCAGGATTGAGCAACCAGCCCAGTTTTGCACCATTCTCCAGATATTCCTGCATTTTTGCCTGGATGCGCGACAGCACATCGCTAGGCGACAGCAACTCCAGCACAAAATCAGGGCAAATGGGAGGAAATCGACGCTGCTGTTCAGAGGTGAGGGCATCCCATCGAGACTGCTCAATCCAAGAAATATCGGGCGATACGGGCTACGCCCAGGCAAGCCAACGCTCTCCCCCCGCAGGCAACCGAAAACAGGTCGATGAGTCAAACACAACCCCCAATTTTGCCTGTCGGTTCCAAATCACAAAATCAGCAATCAGCTCTGCGTTACCTTTTCCTGTTTCTCCACCCGTAGGCGACATAATCA